>NZ_JBQKJR010000004.1:0-108584 GCF_052117165.1 Agathobaculum sp. LCP25S3_E8 | reverse complement strand
TACATCCCGATCCATTTTTCCTCGTTCCAGCATTGCTCTCACCACCTATTCCTATTTTACCGCGCTCAAACGAAAAAGCCCAGCTTTTGCTGGACTTTTTCGACAGACTGACCAGCAGCACGCTGGAAAGCGTGCTGCTGGTATTAACTATTTTTTATTGTCTGCCTGACGGCTACCACATGAAGGCTGCGGCACGCCCTTTTCAGGTTTTCTGCAAGCATGGATTGAGAAAGCCAATCAGTTATCCCATTTCCAGTCACGAATCTCGGGCATATCGATTCCGTATTCTGTGATATACTGCTTGTGCTCAACCAGTTTGTCGCTCATTTTCTGATACAGATAAGCGCCACGGTTGCCAAGCTGAGGCAGGCGCAGCATTGCATCCTGTACCAGATGGAAGCGGTCGATATCATTCTGCACACGCATATCGAACGGAGTCGTGATCGTGCCTTCCTCCTTATAGCCGCGTACATGCAGATGACGATTGTGACGGCGATAGGTCAGTTCATGCACCAAAGTCGGATAACCATGGAAAGCAAAAATAATGGGCTTATCCTTGGTAAACAGCATATCATATTCTGCGTCGGTCAGACCATGTGGATGCTCGGTGGCAGGCTGTAGCTTCATCAGGTCCACCACATTGATGACACGAACCTTGACCTCCGGCAGTTCCTTGCGCAGAATGGATACAGCCGCAAGGGTTTCCAGCGTCGGGGTTTCGCCACAGCAAGCCATTACGATATCCGGCTCGGCGCCCTGATCGTTCGAAGCCCAATCCCAGATGCCGATACCCTGCGTGCAATGCTTCACGGCCTGTTCCATCGTCAGCCACTGCGGACGCGGATGCTTGCTGGCAACAATTACGTTGACATAGTTGCGGCTCTTGATGCAGTGATCAAAGCAGCTGAGCAGGCAGTTTGCATCCGGCGGCAGATACAGACGCACAACGTCGGCCTTCTTGTTTGCGATATGATCCAGGAAGCCCGGGTCCTGATGGGTAAAACCATTGTGGTCCTGCTGCCATACGTTGGACGCCAAGATGAGATTGAGCGAGGCAATTTTCTGTCTCCAGGGAAGCTGATTGCATACCTTGAGCCACTTGGCGTGCTGCGCCGCCATCGAATCGATGATACGGATAAATGCTTCATAGCTGGCGAAGAAACCATGACGGCCCGTCAGCAGATAGCCTTCCAGCCAGCCCTCGCACATATGCTCAGAAAGCATACCATCCATGACACGGCCATCGGTTGCCAGAAATTCATCCGTGTCCAGCTTCTCTGCGTTCCAGTCGCGGTTCGTGACCTCAAAGATATGCGACAGACGGTTGGACATGGTTTCGTCCGGTCCAAATGCACGGAAATTGCGGCTGCTCTCGTTGAGCTTGAATACATCCCGCACATAGGCGCCCAGTTCGATCATATCCTGTCCTTCGACAGCGCCCGGCGCCGGGACATTGAATGCATAATCCCGGAAATCCGGCAGACGCAGATCGCGCAGCAGCAGTCCGCCGTTGGCATGCGGATTGGCACCGATGCGATGGTCACCCTTGGGGGCAAGTTCGCGCAGTTCCGGAATCAAGCGGCCGTTTTCGTCAAACAGCTCTTCCGGGTGGTAGCTGTGCAACCAGTCGTTCAGAATCTGCAGGTGCTCAGGCTTATCCATCATGATCGGCACCTGATGCGCGCGGAAGCTGCCTTCGATCTGCTGGCCGTCCACCACCTTAGGACCGGTCCAGCCCTTGGGCGTGCGCAGCACGATCATCGGCCACACAGGGCGTGTCGCGTCGCCGGTTTCACGGGCATGTTTCTGGATCGCAAGGATTTCCTCTACCACCTGATCGAGGGTTTCGGCCATCTTTTTGTGCATCGTCATCGGGTCGTCGCCCTCGACAAAATAGGGTTTCCAGCCGCATCCCTCGAAATACTTCTGCAATTCTTCATGCGAGATGCGGGAGAAGATGGTCGGATTGGAAATTTTATATCCGTTCAGATGCAGGATCGGCAAAACCGCGCCATCCGTAATCGGATTGAGGAACTTATTGGACTGCCACGAGGTTGCCAGCGGTCCCGTCTCCGCCTCTCCGTCGCCAACCGTAACGGCTGCGATCAGATCCGGATTATCAAACACTGCGCCGAATGCGTGCGCAATGGAGTAACCCAACTCGCCGCCTTCATTGATCGAACCCGGCGTTTCCGGCGCGACGTGGCTGGCAATACCGCCCGGGAAAGAGAACTGCTTGAACAGGCGCTTCATTCCCTCGGTATCCTCGCTCACATTGGGATAAACCTCGCTGTATGTGCCTTCCAGATAAGTATTGGCAACGAAGAAGTTGCCGCCGTGTCCCGGTCCGGACAGCAGGATCAAATCCAAGTCATATCGCTTGATGGCACGATTGAGGTGGACATATACAAAGTTCTGCCCCGGTACGGTACCCCAATGTCCAACGATCTTCTTTTTGATCTGATCCATCGTCAAAGGTTCCCGCAGCAGCGGGTTATCGAGCAGATAAAGCTGGCCTGCTGCCAAGTAATTGGCTGCACGCCAGTATGCGTCCATCTTGTGCAGCAACTTGTCGGTCAGTGCACCTTTTTCCTCGCATACAGCGTTGGTGTTGCCTTCCATTTATGAATTCCCCTTTCTTACCTGCAATGCTTTTTGCTTTCGATATTATTGTATACCACTGTTGCGCAGCAGGCCAGATTTTTATAATTAAAAATTTAACAATCTTTTTAGACGTAAAATTCTCATTTTTATTTATTGTGAATAATTTCACAATACCTGTTGGGAACGTGGTTTTCTCCGCGCAGATTACGGTTGCTTTTCTGTAAACAACAAGCTGTTACCACAGCCTGTTTACTTGGGCCGTGCGCGCAAACGCGCCATGGCACGGGCAAGCGCAGCCTTGGAGAGATGGTATTCGCGTACGCTTTGCTGCTGGCGCAGCCGTTCCTCGGCGCGCTCTTTCGCGCGTTCAGCTCGTGCACGGTCAATTTCGTCGGGACGCTCGGCGCTTGACACCAAAAGAATCGTGTAATCCGGCATAATTTCGGCAAGCCCGTCGCTGACTACGACTTCCTGCCAAACGCCGTTCACTTGAAAGCGGGCAATGCCCGGCTCAATCGCAGTCACGACCGGTTCGTGACCGGGCTGCACACCATATAAGCCGTCAATCGCAGGGATCACCAGTCCCTCAGCGGGCCCGACATAAAACTGCTTTTCCGGCGTGATAATTTCCAAATAAAACAGGTTATCCATTAAACCGCCCCTTGCGTGCGCGCTTTTTCGCGAACCTCGTCCACTGTGCCGACCATGGCAAAGGCAGACTCGGGATACTCGTCCAGCTCGCCGCCCAGCAATGCCTCAAAGCCGCTCAACGTCTGTTCCAGCTTTACGTAACGTCCTTCCAGACCGGTAAAGGGCTCGGCTACAAAGAATGGCTGCGAGAAGTACTGCTGCATGCGGCGTGCACGGTCTACCGTCTTACGGTCATCCGCGCTGAGCTCTTCCATGCCCAGAATGGCAATAATGTCCTGCAATTCGCGATAGCGCTGCAAAAGCTCCTGTGCGCCGCGTGCCACCGTGTAATGCCGGTTGCCGAGTACATCCGGCTCCAGAATACGGGAAGTGGATTCCAGCGGATCGACTGCGGGATAAATACCCTGTTCTGCAATCTTACGCGACAGCACGGTCGTTGCATCCAGATGCGAGAAGGTGGTGGCCGGCGCGGGGTCGGTCAGGTCGTCCGCAGGGACATAGACTGCCTGCACCGAGGTAATTGCGCCGTCGCGGGTCGAGGTAATACGTTCCTGCAGTGCACCGACTTCGTCTGCCAGCGTCGGCTGATAGCCGACCGCGCTCGGCATACGGCCCATCAGGGCCGAAACCTCGGAGCCTGCTTGCACATACCGGAAAATGTTATCGATAAACAGCAGAACATTCTGCTTCTGACAGTCGCGGAAATATTCCGCCATGGTAAGGCCGGTCAGCGCAACGCGCATACGCGCGCCGGGAGACTCGTTCATCTGGCCGAAAATCAGAGCGGTCTTGTTCAAAACGCCTGATTCGCCCATTTCGCGCCACAAATCGTTGCCTTCTCGTGTACGCTCGCCCACGCCGGTAAAAATTGAATAACCGCCGTGCTCGGTGGCAATGTTGTGGATCAGCTCCTGAATCAGAACGGTTTTACCGACACCTGCGCCGCCGAACAGGCCGATCTTGCCGCCGCGCGCATACGGCGCCAGCAGGTCGATTACCTTAATGCCGGTTTCCAGAATCTCAGTGGTAGGATTTTGCTGTTCGAAGGGCGGGGGATCCCGATGGATCGACCAATGCTCCGCGGTATCTACTGCGCCCTTCTCATCGATCGGATCGCCCAATACATTAAACATGCGTCCCAGCGTGCCTTCGCCGACCGGAACGCGGATAGGATGCCCGGTAGCGTTCACCTTGTCGCCTCGGCCAAGTCCTTCGCTGGGGGAGAGCATGATGCAGCGGACTGTATCGCCGCCGATATGCTGTGCAACCTCCATGGTTCGTTTCTCGTCTCCGACTGTAACGGAGAGAGCCTCATTGATTTCAGGCAGGCGGCCGCCGTCAAATTCCACATCAACGACCGGGCCGGCCACCCGCACTATGATGCCTGTTTGCTCCATATTGTTTCCTCGCTTTCTATGCGCGACTGCCATCCGCCAGGAAGCGAATGACGCGTACCGGCTTTTGCTGCCGGTGCTGCGGCAGGTCATTATCTTTGGCTTGGGCGCCGCCTACAATTTCGGTAATTTCCTGCGTAATGGCCGCTTGGCGCGCACGGTTATAGCGCAGTGAAAGCGTCTTGAGCATATCACGCGCATTATCGGTTGAGGTGTCCATCGCCGTCATACGGGCGTTCTGCTCCGAGCAGAAGGATTCGACCAGCGTACCGAACAGCGTGCCCTTGACATAGGCTGGTACGACCTGACTGAGTACTCGGTCAGCCGAGGGCACATAGGTAACCGTCTGTCGGTATGGGCCATCCTCGCCCTGCCGCGGCTCCCATTGGAAGGCGTCAATATCCAGCGGCAGCAGCTTGCGCACCTTAGGCTCAAGCCGAACCGGCGAGACCATTTCGGTATAGACCACATAGACCTCGTCAAGCTCCCGTGTACGGAATAATCGGATAAAAGTATCCGCAATATCGCGTGCCCGCGAAACCGTCGGGTCCTGCGCGGTATACATAAACTCGCCGTCAATCGGGATGTTGCGCGCGGCAAAATAGCTGCGCCCCGTCTGTCCTATCAGGAAAAGAGTCGGATGCGCAACTTTCGCCAAGTGTTCCTCTGCCAGACGCAGAACATTGGGATTATAAGCGCCAGCCAGGCCCTTGTCTCCGGTAATAACGATAAATCCTACTTTGTGTTCCGCTACATCTTCCCGCTTGTCAAAATATATGTGTTCAATTTCAGGCGAACGATGCAGAATATCTGAGATCGTGGATGTGATCTTCAAAAAGTACGGCTCCACGTTATTGAGCTGCTGCCGCGCTTTGCGCAGCTTGGAGGACGAGATCAGATACATTGCATTGGTGATCTTAAGCGTCTGCTGTACACTGTTGATATGCGTGCGGATCTCTTTTATTCCTGCCATGCCGCACCCACCTGCTTTTTATATGCTTCCAGCGCTTCGCGGATCTGTTCTGCTGCCGTGCCGGTCAGGGTACCGGTGGACTGGATCTCACTTGTTAGGGCATCGGGCAGGCTGTCAGCAAAATCGTGGACAAACTGGTTGACACGATCAAGAGGAACATCGGAAAGCAGGCCGCTCGTCGCAACGTACAGGATAACCGCCTGCTGCCATACCTGCAACGGGTGGCAGAGCGGCTGTTTCAAAATCTCCATCAAGTGTTTGCCGTGGGCAAGCGTTCGACGAGTATCCTTATCCAAATCCGAACTGAATTGGGTGAATACTTCCAGCTCGCGGAAGCGAGCCAAGTCGATACGCAGCGTGCCGGCTGTTTTCTTGACTGCCTTGGTCTGTGCAGCACCACCCACACGGGAAACCGACAGACCCACGTTGACTGCCGGACGCTGACCCGCAAAGAACAGATCGTTTTCCAGATAAATCTGTCCATCCGTAATCGAAATGACATTGGTAGGGATGTAAGCGGAAACGTCGCCCGCCTGCGTTTCAATAATGGGCAGCGCGGTCATTGATCCGCCGCCGTATTTTTCGGTCAGATGGCAGGCGCGTTCGAGCAGACGCGAATGCAGATAGAATACATCGCCCGGATACGCCTCGCGACCGGGTGAGCGGCGCAGCAGCAGCGACAGGGTTCGGTAGGCGACTGCATGCTTGGTCAGGTCGTCGTAGACAATCAGCACGTCTCGGCCTTTTTCCATAAAATATTCGCCGATCGCCGCTCCCGCATAAGGCGCAATATACTGCTGCGGTGCGGAATCGGCTGCGGTTGCTGAAAGAATAATGCTGTATTCCAGCGCGCCGTGTTTCTCCAGCGTGCCACGCAGCTTAGCAACCGTAGATGCCTTCTGGCCAATCGCAACATAGATGCAGATTACGTTTTGGCCCTTCTGGTTCAGAATGGCATCGACTGCAATCGAAGTCTTGCCGGTCTGTCGGTCGCCAATAATCAGCTCACGCTGGCCGCGGCCAATCGGCACCATCGCATCAATTGCCAAAATACCGGTTTGCAGCGGCTGGTTGACCGGTTCGCGTGTGACGACGCCCGGTGCTTCGCGTTCAATTGGGCGTGTCTCGGTGCAGGCGATCGGTCCCAGACCGTCGATCGGTTCACCCAGGGCATTGACCGTTCGGCCGAGCATCGCATCACCGACCGGTACGTCTGCCGCGCGACCGGTGCGCCGAACCTGTGAGCCTTCATGCAGCCCGGTTTCGCTGCCAAGAAGGACAACGCCTACGCTGTCCCGCTCCAGTCCGAGTACGACGCCGCGCACTCCGGTTTCAAATTCCACCAGCTCGCCGTATACTGCGCGGCCCAGACCGTAAACCGTTGCGATGCCGTCGCCGATTTCGAGCACCGTGCCGGTTTCATCCCGGCGGGTACGATTATCATATTGTTCAATCTCCTCGCGGAGAATGGATATAATTTCATCAGAATGGTTCAACAATTTTCACCCCTTTTGCAGGCTTTGCGCCAGTGCATGAAGCTGCCCGCCTACACTCTTATCATAGGTAACGCCGTCCAGTTCGGCGACAAAACCACCCAGCACCGCTGGGTCGATTACAATTTCCATCGTCATTGCCTGATAGCCATGCTTGCGGCACAACAGCCGTGCCAGTTCGCCCAGCTGAGCATCGTCCAGTTCGCGGGCACAGCGCAGCGTGCACAGACCTTCCTTGTTTGCATGCAGTTCCAGCAGGCGATATGCCTTCACGATTTCAGGAAGCAGTTCCATCCGGCCTTTTTCCGCCAGCAGTTTATAGAAATGCAGCAGTTTGTCGTGCGCGGTAAAGTCCGGGAGACGGTCGAGCACGGCGTGCTTTTCCCGCACTTCCACCGCTGGGCTGCAGAGCGCCTCCCACAGCGGTGCACAATCGGTCAGATAGTCTGCGGTTCGCCGCAGTTCCTCCAGCGTACAGCCGGACTCCCGCAGCGCAGCAGCATAGCGGGCCGCCACCGTGCTCATAGTGCGTCACCCGCTTCCTCCTGCAGGAAAGAATCCAGCATGGTGCGATCCGTATCCGCATCCAAGCGGCATTGAGAAACCTTGGCCGTAGTCAGCAGCACCAGTGCCGCAATTTGCTTTTTGGCATCCGCCAGCATAGCCGCGCGGTCTGCTTCGCGCTGCTGCGCGGCCTGCGCATTGAGTCGCTGTACGGCCTGCTCGGCCTCGGCAATGCGGCGCGCATACTCTCTCTCCCCGCGTTGCTTGGCAGCGGCAATAATGCGCGCCGCCTCCTCTTGGGTCTGCGCCAGCTGGCGGTCGGATTCCGCCTTGCGCTGTTCGGCATCGGCCAGACGGCTTTTCGCCTGGTCGATGGTATCAGACACGCTTTGCGCCCGATCATCCAGCATTTTGGTGACCGGCCCGAAAAGGAATTTCTTCATCAGCAGGAGCAGAACCAGCAGATTGACGAATACCCATATAATTTGAGCGTTCAGATTCAGGATCATCCGATAACGCCCCCGATCAGCCCATGAAGATGAGCAGGATACCAATCAGAAAGCCGTAAATCGCGGTCGCCTCAGCCAGTGCACAGCCGAGAATCAGATTTTTGCTGATCTGGCCGGCAGATTCCGGCTGCCGTGCGATTGCCTCAGAAGACTTGCCCGTAGCAAAACCAATACCGATACCTGCGCCAAGACCAGTCAGAACCGCGATACCCGCGCCAATTGCAATACCCATTTTTATTTCCTCCTAAATTTTTGTTGCTAAAAGTTGATTACTCGATTGATTCCGCAAGGAACAGCGTTGTCAAAAAGACAAACACGATTGCCTGAATCATGCCGTCAAACACGTCGAAATACAGACTGAACGGAATCGGTATGATGGCCGGGACGGCCAGTTTGATGAGCTCCATGATAACAAAGCCCGCGAAAATGTTGCCGAACAGACGCATACAAAGCGACAATGGGCGGATGCCGATCTCCATAATGTTGAGCGGCGCCACAATTGCCACCGGCTCGCCGAACTTTTTCAGCCCGCCGCCCAATCCGTGATAACGGAATTGCGCGCCGTAGATTAACACTGCACTCATCAGCGCCAAACCGGCTGTAACGTTCAGGTCCTTTGTCGGCGGAGCAACGCCAAACAGGCCGGACACATTTGCCAGAGCCAGATACAGGCCGACCGTGCCCAGATACGGTGCGAATGTGTGCCAATGGGCCTCGCCGAGCGAATCGCGGCAAAAGTTGTTGATAAAACCAACCAGCATCTCTGCGGCCATCTGTCGTCGTCCGGGCTTTTTGCGCATCCCATGTGTCAGCCAGATTGCTGCGAGCGTGAGCACAAGCATGATCGCCCATGTAACGACTGTGGATTCCGGTACCGGTATTCCGCCGAACAGTGGGATTTCAAACGCCGTATGTGTTTGCAGCTGCGCATTGAGCTCCGCTTTGATTGCCTCCAACAGGTATCACCCCTTTTTATTTTTTAACTTTGTGCCCTATTATAACGGTAGTACCGCTAAAACGTTACCTTACGAAAGTAAAAAAAACAAAATGCGCAAAATGCCGGTTTCTGTCGTTGGTGCCTGATTTAATTTGATGCGTTTCGCCAATTATGTTATGATAGAAAAAAACGAAAAAGGAGGGGAGTGTTGATGGAATGCAACACCCCATCAGTGCAGTTATATGGGCAAATCCGAAGGATTTTGGTGGTTTGCATTGGTGTTACCCTGCTGTTGGCCTTTAGCGCGAGCCTATGGCTCAGCTTGAAGCAAGATGCCAAAGTACGTGATCAGGTGCTCTTGAGCGCGGTTCAAGTGGCGGCAGGCACCTCGCTGCTGACGGAAGAGAACAATGCGGAACGGCTGCAGCAATATGTCGAGCACACGGTGCGCGAGGTCCCCAACATTGACGTTTTTGCGGTTTACAATGCCGCGGGCACTCCCATCGCATTTTATGATCTCGACTCAGATTCCAGCGAACTGTCCGGGCTGTCCACATTGAGTGCAGATATTCTCTCCTATTTCCAGTCGGGCGGAACAACGCTGCTGTATAACCATGAAGCGCCCGCCAATGCGGACCGATGTGCATACGCCGCGATTTACGACAATAACGGCCAGGTGAGCGGCTTTACCATGGCAGCGATCTATATACAGTCCATTCACCAGACCTTGTTGCGCACCCTTGCGGTGCACCTGTTCATCGCCGTCGCTGCGCTCATGCTCGGTAATCTGCTCAGTCTGCGCCTGACCCGACACATCAAGCAGGAACTGCTCGGCTACGAGCCGGATGCCTTCCGCCGTCTCTTTCTGCAACGCAGCGATATCCTGAACGCGCTGGATGAAGGGCTGCTGGCCATCGATCTAACCGGACGCATCACGTATCTCAATCAGGTTGCCGCCGATATGCTCAAGACGACCCAGCAGGACGCACTCGGCCAACTACTCAGCACGTTCTATCCCCGTTCTACCATGGCGCGTGTTATGGAGACCGGTTGTCCGGAATATAACGTCAGTCTGGAATCGATTAAACATATCGCCGTCCTTTCTGACCGTATTCCGCTTTGGCGCAATGGAAAAATTGAGGGCGCAGTTGCGATTTTTCGCAACCGTACCGAAGTCATTCAATTGGCACAGGATCTGACCGGTGTGCGCCATATCTTAGAAGCACTGCGCTCCTATACGCATGAATTCACCAATAAGCTTCATGTGATTCTGGGTCTGCTGCAGCTTGGTGAAATAAAACAAGCAGAGGACTATGTACTGCAAATTACGCAAACACGCGCGCAGTCCATCAGCTTTATCTCGGACCGAATTCATGAACCCTCAATCGCCGCGCTTTTGATCGGCAAAGCCTACCGCGCAGCGGAACTTGGCATCCGGTTTGTGCTCACGCCGTCCAGCCATCTCGGTGTGGATAACCGATATATGCCTGCCGGAGGACTGGTAACTGTCATTGGGAATCTCACGGAAAATGCATTTGACGCACTACGGAATGTACCGGATTCCGCCCCTCGAGAGGTCACAGTCAGCATTCAGGATGGTGGGCATGGCCTGTTGATCAGTGTAGACGACACCGGTCCCGGTATGTCCTCTGAAACCGTCCAGCGCATTTTTAAACGAGGGTATTCCACCAAGGGGCATGGACACGGCACCGGTCTGTCTTTGGTACAGGACATGGTTTCGTCCTATCATGGCGCCATCCGGGTTGAATCCGAACTTGGGGTTGGAACATCGTTTATCATTACCGTTGTCGACCCCTATTAAAAAGAGCAGGAGGCATTATGTATACCGCCGTAATTATTGAGGATGATCCTATTATCACCCGTCTAAATGCACGCTATATTGATCTGGATCCCCGTTTTACTGTCGTTAAAACTTTTTCTTCAGCCAATCCTGCGCTGGTTTATTTGCAGAATCATGCGGTTGATTTGATTGTGCTGGATGTGTTCATGCCGCAGATGAACGGATCAGAATTGTTGCGCATCCTCCGGGTAAAAGGAGTGAATGCGGATGTTATCATGGTTACTTCTGCAAACGACGCGGAAACAGTTCAGACAATGATGCGGCTGGGGGTAATCGACTATTTGGTCAAGCCGTTTGCATATGAGCGTTTTCAACTGGCGCTGGAACACTTTTGTCAGCGACGTGAGGCGATACAAAACGGTACCATTAGTCAGGGTTTATTGGATCGCGCGCTGTTTTCCAATGCTCACGGCAATCTTTCTGCAGTTTCTTCCGTACCGCCGAAAGGACTGCAAGCCCAGACGCTTGAGAGAATCAAACACTATCTCCGCTCCAAACCCGAAGAAACGCATACCAGTGATGACATTGCTTCGCATGTAGGCCTGTCGGTTGTTACCGTGCGCCGCTATATGAACTACTTATCAGAACAGAATATCGTCGAAAGCGAAATGGATTACAGTACCGGCGGCCGCCCGTGCATCGTATACCGCAGTCTGCCTGAGTCAGGTTAGCCATTCATATATGCTTGACCGGCAAGACAGGATAGGAGCTTTGAAAGAGCGTCCTGCCATGGTCAATCGGATGCATTTTATATCAAGATGAAGCCGAAGGGGCTTGCTGCCTGCGTTTTACAGACAGCAAGCCCCTTTGGCTGTGTAAACAATAGGAATGAAACGAAATGGTCTGACGCTTGGTGCCTTGGGTTCTGATGCTTTGGAACGTGCGCAGAAAAAGAAAAAGCCTGCACAATCCAAAGGATTGCGCAGACTTTTATTCTGGTGACCCAGCGGGGATTCGAACCCCGGACACCCTGCTTAAAAGGGAGCCCATCGAAAACGGGGGAAACGCAAGGCAGGATGCGGGAAAAACAGAGGTCAGCTTTAGACGATTTGCAACAGTTTTGCAACTTTATTCTGCATCGAACAGGCGCAGGGCTTTCAGATCCTCCTCGTCAACGTGGTCGTAGATATTCGCCGTGGTGGTGATGCTGGCGTGCCCCATAAGGTACTGTGCGGTTTTCAAGTCGACACCCTTGCGGCGCAGGTTGGTACAGTAGGTGTGTCGCAGGTAGTGGGGCGTGATCGCTGGATCGAGTGCGTGCTCGACGATGCGATTGCGCTCGGTTTTGGCTCCAGCGGCCCGGTCGCAGGCGCGGAAAAAGTACGTCCACATGTGCCGCATTTTGGTCATGCTCATCATGCTGCCGTCCGCGTTGTGGAAGAAGTATTTGCCTGACTTGTCCAGCCGCTTTTTCAGCTCGGGCGGCAGCGGCACCTTACGTTCGCCTGCGGCCGTCTTGGTCGCCTTTTTCGTGCCGTGGTTGGTGTCCGCATAGCTGACCGATTCATGGATGCAAAGCAAGTCGCCTTTGATGTTGGCTTTGCCAATCGGTACGGTTTCGCCGCGCCGCAGGCCACAATCCAGCATGAGCAGCACCCACGGCCCCGCCCAGTGTGTCGCTGCGACCTCACGGAAAATCTTTTCTTCCTCGCGGGTCAATGCCCGGCGCACCTGTTTGGCGGTTGCAGTGTTCTCCAGACGGCGCGCAGGCGTCAGTTCGATCAATCCATTGGCTTCGGCTTGCTCAAAGATTTGCTTGAGTGTGTAGATGATCTTGGTCATGCTGCTGCGCGCAAGCGGTGCGCCGGTCTGGTGGTTGACCGCGCCGCTGATGATCTGCTGCAGGTGATACGGCCGCACCGCGCTGACCGACATTGCGCCGATTGCGGGGACGATATACAGCCTGATGATACGCTCGTAGGTGATGCGCTGGCTTGCGCCAATTTTCGGCTCTTTGTAGGTGTGGTACCACTGCCATGCCCATTGCTCGACCGTGAGAGACCGGCCGACAATCTGTACGCCGCGAGCGTTAAGGTTTTGGTAATAGCGCACCTTTTGCTCGAAAATCGCCTTGTTGTTTTCGCGGATGTATTTGCGAATCGGCTTGCCGTCCGGCTTATGCCCGACCGTGATCGCCTTGACGTATTTGTAGGTGTATTTTTTCTTGGCTTGTTCGGGCATTTTGTTTCCTCCTTAGTTAAAATAGGAACATTTGTTCGGTTTAAGCGGGTGTAAAAATGCAGACCACAACAAACAGTGTTCGGTTGTGGTCTGCGGGGTTGTTAAAGGATACCGGCTTCTGCGTCGTCAACGGCATCCCAGAAGTCGTTCTCATTGACGATTATAACATGGGCGCCTTGCTTGCGCAGGTTCATTGCTTCTTCGATTTTTCGACCATAGCAGGCATACGCCCAGCACGGATTGCCAGCATTCCCGACAACAAGATAATCGGTTTTACCGGAAACAGCGGATTTCGCTATGCCGCCCAGTTCGGTTACTTTGGCCGCAATCTCTTTCCGTTGCCCTCGGTTGAATTCACCTGTAAAGCAAAAAGATTTATCTGCAAATGTGATTTCCGGGCAAATAGCACAGATGCCAGCCACTGAATATTCTTTACGTAGATTGAGGAATTCCTTTTCCGTCAGATTTAAGGAATCCTTAAAGTCGATCACTGTGCTCAGAAAAGCAAGCAGGGTATTCCGTTCAGTCTCGGTGATGACATCATCGGCCATGATAGACGACAAAAGGCTGTTGATTTCATCAAAGGGATAAGTACCCGCCAGAAAATCATTTGCATCAATCCACGACTGAAGCGCATGAAGTTCCGCATCGCTTAAATCGCAGTCGGCCATCATGCCGTGGATCATGCCTGCAAGAAATTGGATCGACGAGGTGATTTCATCATAGTATTTGCCGCTGGAAGCGAAACTGCTGCACACCCATAAAATGTCTTTGGCTTCCTCATCAGTAATTACTCCATCAGCACATGCGTTTTCAACGATGGGGATGATTTCGGAAAAGGGATGTCTATCACGCAGCGGCTCATGTAAAGCGCACCAGTGCGCAAGTTCTGCAATTTCATCGGCTTGTACGGTTGCGTCGGTAGAAATGCCCGCGACAATACCACGCAGTGTATTGATGGCCTTGTGCAGTTCAGCCGGGCCGGTAAACATACGATAATCCTGTTCCATAAGATATTCCCCCTGATAGATTGACAAATTTAGCCAATCATGTATAATGGTGTTGGAGGACTGTGTGAAACACTCCATATTTGCCCGTTCCGGTGGTGGTGCACTGGGACGGGCGCTTTTTATGTGTCCAAATTGAACACCAATATTTTGATGATATGCAATATATTGATTTGCCCTTGCCAAAATCCAAGATGTGGTGTATTATTGAAAATGCAAACACTTGTTCGATTTTGGGAGGGGTTAGGATGACAGAAAGACAAAAGCGAATGAAAGAACTGCTGATTCAATCAGACGCAGAAATCACTGACCAGATTCTTTCTGCTGTTTTAGCCAAATTCGATACTCCGCCTGTTGAATCAAATCGTCCTGATCCTGCTCAGGAAGATTATCCATCATTTCCAAAATCTTAATCTGCTTTTCCGTTAACCCGCTTATATCTTCGGATGTGAGCGGGTTTTTGATATTTGTATTGCCAATCAGGTAATCGGTTGAAACATTGAACAGATTTGCTATTTTGCGCAATGTTTTCCTGTCTGGTTCAAATGTTCCATTTTCCCATCCAGAAACAGTAGACTGCCCAACATTAAGAATTTTGGCGAGTTCAGATTGTTTCATTCCTGCTTCTTTACGCAACTGCTTTATGATACGCACATACTCGCCCCCTTACTGATATTAGTTTAACTGATATTAGAAGGCGTCGCAATGAAATATCTGAAAATATGAAAAATTACATTGACATATCAGAAAATATCAGTTATATTAAATATCAGAAATACTAATATATCATAAAATATCAGAAAGGAGGTGAGAGGGGATGGAAATCATCGTTAAAGCAACGCCTGAGGAAGTCGCCGCCCTTGTTGTAGCTTTGCAAGGGCGGCAAGAAATCATCGCGGATCAGGTTGCGGAGAATATCACTGCTTGTCTTGATCGAGCAATGCGTGATATTTCTTGAGCATTTCCGCTGTGACTTTCGAGGAAAGCTCAGCTTGCTTTTGGATCATCCGGCCAATGCTATCATCCGGTAAGTTTGCGGTGCAGCTTTCCAGTGCGTCTTTGCGGAGTTGCTCAAAATCAATATTTTGCATCAGTTTTGCCTCCTTTCTCGTTCCATATTAGCACACACAACGGGAAGGGGCAAGAAGCGATAGGGAGGTGAGCGCTTGGATCAATCCTTGCAATTTCATGATGAAATCATCTTGAGGTTTAGGCAGGGTCGATTGCAGGAAGTCATTATCGACGGTATACGGCAAAATGATGTGAAAGCCTTTTCGATTGCGGCATCTCCGACGCAAGTCGCTTCCTACCTGATTGAGCATTCGACCGTATATTCAGATTCCTGAGAACAAGAACCGGAAAGGGGGGAAACCCATGAAAAGCATCAAGCGATACCGCGAAGCGCGCGGCATCAAGCAAGTTGAGCTTGCGGCGCACTTTGGTGTATCTCAGCCGACGGTTGTCAGATGGGAGCAGGAGGGTGTGTACCCACCCTGCCAGGTGATGCCTGAGCTTGCGGCCTTTCTCGGCTGCACGACCGACGAACTGTATGAAACGAAAAAGGAGGTGAGCTGATTGTCCAGCAAATACATGACCACGGCCGAAGTGGCCGAGCGTTGGAACTGCACGACCATGACGGTGCTGCAGTATATCCATGCCGGGCAGCTGAGCGCGGTCAAACTGGGTCGCGCATGGAATATCCGTTCGGATGAAGTTCTGCGCTTTGAGAAATCGAAAGAAAAGGCCGATATGGCCGAACAGGCGGCAATGCGCGTCGGTTGGTTGCCATCTTGACCGCATTATAGCATGAAAAGGAGTGAAATACCACGATGCGGAATTATCAAAATATTTATCAAAGTGCCCGTGAGGGTGCGGATTTGACGCAGGAAGCCGCAGCCGAGCGTCTGGGATGGTCGGTGCGCGCCTTGCAGGACATCGAGCAGGAGAGCCGCGACCCGTCACCGGAGAAAGTCGCTCAGATGGCGGAGCTGTACCGCGCGCCGTGGCTGCGGGGCTATTACTGCAACCGCTGTCCGCTGGGCTGTGTCTGGCATCGGCCCGAGAGTAATGTTGAGTTGCAGCAGCTCGCGCTTGAGGTCGGCCTTGAGGCCGAAGACCCGGAACAGGAGCATCGAGACACGTATGAACTGGCGCGGATCGCACTCGACCGAAAAATTGATGATGACGAGTTCCCGCGGTTTCAGGCAATTCTTGGGCGTATGATGCGCAGATCGTATCTGACCGAAATGGCATGGATCGCCAGCATAACACAAAAGGAAAGCGCCCAGTGCGGCGGCAACCGCGACTGAGCGCAAGTAAAATTGAACTTACATACAGGATACCGGAAAAGCCCGGCGCTGTCAAGAGGGCCGCGCCGGGGGAAAGAGGAAAGCATGAAACTCGTAGAGGTGAAATTCGAGATACCGGAAGAACTCGAGCCGCGCATTGCGTCGTTAGCTGCGGAAATGGGGTTATCTTTTGATTTGGCTGCGCAGCTATTACTGTGGGACGGATTTGTCACGCACTTGCGCAGCTCGATCGCGCGGGCGGAAAGAGAACTGCGAGAGCAATTGTCAGGGGAGGTGGCGGTATGATCTATGCCATCCTTGCCATACTCGGGGTGGGCTGCGCCTACCTCGCCCTTGGCATGCTGGTGGACAGGCTCACCCAGCCGATGGAACGGAGGGGACGGCGGTGACTTTTCATTTTGATGGGCAGATCGCTTCGATGTACGGCGTGGATGAGGCGGTCTTTATCGCCATGCTTCAATTTTGGATTGCCAAGAATGAAGCTAACGACCGGCACTTCCACGATGGCCGATATTGGACGTATAACTCCATCCGCGCCATGGAGCGGCTGTTCCCGTGGTGGAGCAGACGTCAGATCGAGCGTATCATCAAAAAACTCAAGGAGGCGGGCGTGGTGCTGACCGCAAACTACAACCGCGACAGCCATGACCGCACGCTGTTTTACACGCTTGATGAGAGCAAATTGCCCATTTCACCGTTTGGTGCAGAGGTGTCACCAAATCGTGACACCCCCCTGTCACCAAATGGGGACAACCTGTCACGAAACGGTGAAATGTATAAGGAACAGTTAATAACACAGTTAAAAGAAGAAGAGGAAAAGCCGGACGGAAACATCAAACCGCTGGAAGTGATGGAGCGGTATAACACGATCTGCACTGGTCTGCCGCAGGCGGTCAAGCTGACCGAAAAGCGTGCGAAAGCGGTACGGAAGCTGTATGCCAAGGGGTACACCTCGGAGCAGCTGATTGATGTGTTCCACCGCGCACAGGCCAGCAGCTTTTGTACAGGCACCAACGATCGCGGCTGGCGAGCCGATTTTGACTGGCTGATGGATGAGAACAACATCGTCAAAGTGCTTGAGGGCAAGTATGTCGGAAACTCCACGCCGCCGACCCCGCCTGAACGCAAGGAGGACGAGTACACATGGCTTTGACGGAACAAGCGCTCAAGCTATACAACGACGCGGAGCAAAGCGTACTCGGCGCGCTGATCGCGGATGCCCCGATGAACGCCGCCGACGTGTTTCGGCAGGTGCGCTCGGAGGATTTTCTCAACGGCGAGCGCCGGTACATTTTCGACACCTGCCGGGCGATGTTCGCCCGTAACGACCAGATCGACCCGTACACCGTGCGCGCCGCGTGCGGCACCGAGTACATCGAGCTGGTCAAAGCCCTGTGCGGCATGATGATGACGCCCAGCAACTGTGCCGCCTACATCCGCCAGCTGCGCGACTGTTCTATCCGCTATCGGCTGGACGCGCTGCTGCATGAGACACGCTCACACATCGCCTACGCCGCACCGTTGCCCGAAGTCGCCGCGCTGATCGAGCGCATGCAGACCGTGCTGGCGTCGGGCAGCGAGGATCGCGGCAGCGACATGAACGCGCTGCTGCTGGACTACTTTTCCCAGATGGATGAGCGGCCGAAGTTCCTCGACTGGGGTTTCCCGTCGGTCACGCAGGCGCTCGAAACCGAGTTGAACCTCGGGCAGTATGTCATCCTGTCCGCCGAGCCGTCGGCAGGAAAAACAGCATTTGCATTGTCGGTTGCCGTGGCGCTCGCGCGGCAGGCACGCGTGACATTTTACACGCTGGAGACGGACAAGCGCCGTCTGATGCAGCGCATCATGGCGCGCACCGCGCTGGTCGATCTGGGACACATCAAGGCGCGGCGGTTCACCGCCCCCGAGCTGGAGGCGCAGGCACGCGCCAAGGCCAAGCTGCTTAACCTGCCGTTTCGCATCGTGCATGCGAGCGGCTGCACGGCTGAGCAGATCGCGGCCGATGTCAAGGCATCGCGCACCGACGTGGCGATCATCGACTATTTGCAGCTGATTGAGCCGTCCGACCCGCGTGCGGACGAGTACACCACGATCACGCACAGCACCAAAACACTGCAGCAGCTGACGCGCTCGGGGCGCGTAGTGCTGGCGCTCAGCCAGCTGAACAAAGAGGGCAACCTGCGCGGCTCGGGTCAGATTTTTCAGGACGCAGACGCGGTGCTGCGCATCGGCGCGCCCGATCGGAAGAAACTGAAAACGCCGGAACAGTTCAAGGCGTGCGACGCCGACCAGCTGCGCGTCATCAAGATCGCGAAAAACCGCGACGGTTCGCGCCGCACGCTGCCATTCTGGTTCGAGGGACGGTATCAGCGCTTCGTCGAGCAGTGGGACGGCTTCGACGAGGCACAGGTTGTCCAGATGGAGGACGACCCGTATAAACAGACGAAAATTGAAACCGCATAGGAGGTACATACATGAGCAAGATGATTTACCGGGAGCCGAACGGGAACTGGGGCGTCAAAGGCGTTCCGTGGGCAGAGATCCCGGACAGCCTGTACGGCGCGCTGTACAAGCTCAAGGATTACGAGGAAACCGGCATCAACCCGGCGCAGGCGCGCACGCTCACGGACGACGGTTCGCTTGCCGTCTGGACGTGCGTAGACGAGGAACACAACGTCTGGCGGTGTGGGTTCTGTGAAACGCTGCACCGCTTCGAAGCCGACGGTCCAGAGGAAAACGGTTTTAATTGCTGCCCGTACTGCGGCAAGATCATCGAGGGGACGGACGAGGAGGACGTGCTGGATGAGGAGGACGACGAGACATGAAAACCATCAGTATCGTCAACCTCAAAGGTGGTGTCGGCAAGACAGTGACCGCGGTCAACCTCGCGGCGATCCTCGCCACCGAGTACAATGCGCGCGTGTTGCTGATCGACGCTGACCATCAGGGCAACGCCTCGCGGTTCTACCGCATCCCGGCCGAGCCGGGCACGCTGGCCGACCTGTTCGAGGGCATGATCGTGTGTTATTCCGACCTTGTTCAGCACACGATCTACCGCGGACTGGACGTGATCCCTGCGGACATGTCGCTCGCGGCGCTCGACCTTGACGGTAGTCTGCCGGGGGATGCAAACGGCGGCACGCCGCGCGACCGCGCGCTGCGCGTACTCACCGACCTGCGCGATGCGGTCATCGAGGACGACGCATACGATTATCTCGTGATCGACTGCCCGCCCGCGTTCTCGGTCGCGTCGATTAGCGCGGTGGCGGCGTCGAGCGATATTGTCATCCCGGTCAAGCCGGGCGCGTTCGAGATTGACGGCATGGCTGAGCTGCTGCGACAAATTGACGGCATTCGGCGTGTCAACGGCGCGGTGCAGGTAGGTGTGCTGCTGACCATGTGGCACAACGCGGATGTGGTCCGCCAGGGCGAGGACTGGCTGCGGGAGCACTGTCCCGTGCCGGTGTTCGCCACCCGCATCCGCCGCACAGACAAGGTGGACGAAAGCACCTTTGCGCGCGAGCCGGTTTGCCAGTGGTCACCGACATCGGCCGCCGCACGCGATTACCGCGCGTGGGTGCGCGAGTATCTGGGAGGTGGCGCAGATGGCGCGCAAAGTTAACGTCGGCGCGATGGTCGCGCAAGATGTGTTCAAATTGGACACGCCCGACATGCAGGTTGTCCAGATCCCGCTCTCCCAGCTGATCGTCAACGAACACAACTTTTTCACGGTCGAGGACGTGCAAGAGCTTGCAGACGATATTACGCTGAACGGGCTGTACAGCCCGCTGACCGTATGCGCGGCAGGGGAGGGCAAGTACCGCATCGTCGCCGGACACCGCCGCCGCAAGGCGCTTGAGCTGCTGGGACGCAAGGACGCGCCCTGCATCGTCAAGACCTACGACGGCGAGGACAGCGAGATGGTCGCGCTGATTCAGTCCAACCTGACCAGCCGCGAGCTGACCTACTACGAGAAAATGCAGGCGGTAGTGCTGCTGGAGAAGGCGCTGCGCAGCATGAAAGAGCGCGGCGTGGAGCTGCCAGGCCGTCTGCGAGACCACCTCGCCGAGCAAGTAAGCGAGAGCGCGTCTGCCGTGCACCGGATGCAGTACATTCACAAAAACCTGTCTCCAGCGCTGCGCGGCGCACTGCGGCGTGAGCAGATCGGCGAATCGGTCGCGGACGAGCTGGCGCATAGCCCGAAGAAGGTGCAGGAAGAATTCGAGCAACGGCTCGCACGCGGCGAAACCTTCCGCGCGCAGGATGTTAAGGCCGCGCGGGATAAGCCGACTGTGTCGGACGGTGTGGTCGATGCATTCCTGCTGCGGCATATCGCCAAAGGACACGAAGCCGCGCTGTACCGTGTTCTGCATGACAGCCAGAGCATGGCGGCGATCCAGCTGATACCGGAGGTCAAGGAATCAATGCAATTCTACGGGTATTGGGGACATAACTCGGAAGGCGTGCAGTTTGATCTCACAGGCAGCGGACTGGAAGTGAAAAAGTCGTTTCAGGGCAAGCTGTCGTGGTCGCAGATCGTGCAGCGGCTGCGCGGCATGGTGGAGAGCGGCAAGATCGCGCCGCCAGCGGACGAACCCGAGCCAACGCCCAAAGCGCAGGTGCTGCGCCAGCTGGACGAGCAGATGCAGCAGGCGGTGCAAGAGCCGCAGCCCGCTGCACCATCCATCCTGGAAGCGCCAGATACCATCATCACCACGGGCAAGGAAACGTGCTTGCCATGCGCAGCGTGGTTTTCGCCTGATGTGCAGCCACCGGATGGTGCGCGCATCATTGCGCAGGATCAGGACGGGTTTGTCGATGAAGGGAAGTTCCTTGGCGGTGGACTCGATTCGGTCATCATGGAGTGGAATGAGGTCGTCCGCTGGACTCTCCACCCGGACGACGAAGTGTACACCGAGCCGGTGCAGCAGGCAGCTGCCCCGCAGCCCGCACCGGTTTGGCACCCGTACCCGGACGAGCGACCGGAGGAGGGGCAGACGGTGCTGACGCTGAGCCATAACAATTACAACCGGGGCAATTATGCCGCCTATGTCTATCGCGCGGGCGGCTGGTACTTGCCCGAGTTCCCGGATGATGGCCTGATGACGGTAGATGTGAGATGGTGGTCTGCCGAGCTGCCGCCAGAGGAGGGGAGCAAATGAACCTGTCTGACTGTACAAAGGCTGATTTGCTATGGATCATCAAAACAATGTGCAAATATGATTTGTCCGACCGCAATCTGCGCCTTGCACTCAATGATCTGGAATATGAAAAAGAACAGGAGCGGTTTGACCGTGCGGATCAGCTGGCGAAAACCGCACGCGACGCATCCCAGCGGTATATTGAATTGATTAAACCGTATGAGGGCATGCCGCTCATAGAGGTGCCGATGGACGTTTTGAAGCAGGCCGACGCCGCGCTGGCCGAGTCTCGCGCCGCAAATGCGCAGTGGGCGAAGTTGATGGGAGTGAAAATGAAATGAGCCTAAAGCCGATCCTGTTTAACACCGAAATGGTGCGCGCGCTGCTGGAAGGTCGAAAGACGGTGACGAGGCGCGTCGTGAAACCGCAGCCTGCCGGGAAACTATTCCCGATGGAAAAGGAAAGTTGCTGGCCGGGATATTGGTCGGAAGCAAGAAGCGCCAGAATTGTAAAACCGCCATACCAGCCCGGCGATGTGCTGTGGGTGCGGGAGACATTTGCGCAACCAGCTAAACACACTTTCTGGTACAAGGCAGATTCTAAGGTGCAAAATATCCTTTGGCGTCCTTCTATTCACATGCCGCGCGAGGCCGCCCGCATCTTTCTGCGGGTGACGGATATTAAGGTAGAGCGGTTGCAGGATATTGACTGCGCCGGTGCGTTAGCAGAGGGATGCGATGGACGGTGCGACTGCCCAAGTAATGGAGCGGAAGGTGTTCTTTCCTGCATTACAAAAGATTTCAGCATCGAACGTTTCCAAACCGTTTGGGATAGAACTATTCCAAAGCATCCAAATAAAACCAAGAGATACACATATTACTGGAATGATAATCCATGGGTATGGGTGATCGAGTTCGAGCAGATTGGTAGAGAGGAGGTGGAACCCGTTAAATGAATATGGCTTACAATATGGATTGCATGGAGTACATGCGGACATTACCGGACAAGGCGTTTGATCTGGCTTGCGTAGATCCCATGTACGGTATAGGCGAAAATGGTGCAAAGTCTGGAAGCCGTGCAAAGTTAGCCAAACGAATAGATTATAAACCAGTGTGTGATGATCCGCCAACGGAGGAGTATTTTGCGGAGCTCTTTCGTGTGTCAAAACATCAAGTGATTTGGGGAGCAAACCATTTTATAGCTGCATTTGGCAAAAATGCTTCATGTTGGCTTGTGTGGGATAAAAACAATGGCGATACGAATTATGCAGATTGTGAACTTGCATGGACAAGTTTTCCGGGAGCTGTAAGAAAGTTTAAATATTTGTGGGCTGGAATGCGGCAGGAACGGCAAGGGAAAAATCATCAATTTCGCATCCATCCATGTGAAAAGCCGATTGCGCTGTATGCATGGATATTCAGCCGGTACGCAAAGCCCGGTGACAAAATTCTCGACACGCATTTGGGGAGTGGTTCCAGTCGGATCGCGGCCTACGACGCAGGTCTTGATTTTGTGGGGTGCGAGATCGACTCCGACTATTTCAAGGCGCAAGAAGATCGATTTGCGATATATACGGCTCAAGAGAATTTGTTTTTACAAATGGAGAGAGCGGAATGAAAATGCTGTATTGAAATGGGCCTGCATGGGTAAATAAAATAATCGCTCTTGACAAATCCGAAATCTGCGGATATTCTGAAAAATCATCAAAACGGGCATGGGAGGCTGTGGCCTCCCTGCACCCGTTTCGATCGGTGTCCAATTTGAACACGGAGGTAGAAATGTCCAAAAGGCGCAAAACAGTCGTCGCGGGGCGACTGGTGTTTGAAACAGCATACACGGCGGCGCTGCCCTCGGATGCGGAGCATGTGCGGCAGGCGAAGATGAAGATGTCGAGCGCAGCGCGACGACGGCTCAACCTCAAGGCCGCGTGCCGACAGCTTGAGCTGCTGATCGCCGCCAACTTCACACGGCGCGATCTGGTTGCGACGCTGACCTATGACGATGAGCACCTGCCGCAGAGCCGCGCTGAGGCGGTGAAGAATCTGAAAAAGTTCTTTCGGGCGTTGCGGGAAACGAGACGACGGCAGGGACTGCCTGATTTGAAATACATCTATGTGACGGAAAGCAAGCACGAACACGGCCGCTGGCATCATCATGTGATCTTAAACGGCACGGGCAACGACATGGAAACGATTCGGTCGCTATGGACATACGGTGAGCAGGTCAACATCGAACCGCTCGACGATACCCAGTACCGCGCGCTGGCTGAATATCTTGCCAAAGAACCGCGCGAGGCTGGGTCATCCAACGGCAAGCGAATGTGGACGCCGTCGAAAGGACTGACGCGGCCGACTGTACAATCCGATTGGATCGACGACCGTGCGACGCTGGAGCCGCCGCCCGGTGCGACCGTGCTGGAGTCGGTCACCGAGCGCAACGAGTGGGGCGAATATGTGTATCTCAAATACCTGTTGCCCGACCCGAAGCCGCGACGATGTCGCCCCAGCAGACGGAAGAAAAACGAATAGCCTATTTCTTTTTCTCGAAACCCATGTATATATAACGAACAAGAGCATAGAAACTGCGCCGACGGCGTAGACAGGAGGCAAAAACGAGTGTACAATAAAAATCAAGAGTATTGGTTAACGTGCCCGCGATGCGGCAATAAACTGCATCTGATGCTGCCAACCACGGTGCTGCACGATTTTCCACTGCACTGCCGAAAATGTAAACTTGATGCAATCGTGAATATTGGCGATGTCGCCCTTCGAGCCGAACGGCCATTGGGAACATTGCCGGAGCGAAAGCCTCAGCTGAAAAGCGAGCGCCAGAGCTGATTACCACCGAGAGTGTGTGGTGATCCGTTCTGGCGCTTTTTCTTTTGCCCGAAAGGAGGGCACGCCATGAAAACCATTGCCGAGATTGCGGACGAGTACGCCGCGAACGTCGAGAGCATGAAGCGCCAGCGCGCGGCTTTGTACGAGCGCATGCAGGCTGAGCCGCAGGCGGAGGTGCGCTTCCGGCTGTACCGGTCAATCAACTCGATCAGCAAGGCCATCGGCGACAGCCAGTACGCGATTGCGGTCATGCGGGGGAATATCCGTGGCTAAACCGTGGGCGAAAGCGTTCTACAACTCGGCAGCGTGGCAGCAGACGCGGCTGGCCTACATGACGCACCGGCACGGACTGTGCGAACGCTGCGGCGCTCCGGGCCTGATCGTGCATCACCGCAAGGCACTGCGGCCGCAGGACATGGCGAACCCCAAGCGAACGCTCGGCTGGGACAACCTCGAGCTGCTGTGTCACCGCTGTCACGACCTCGAGCACATGGCAAAGCATCCGGCGGCGCGCTGCCGCTTCGATGCGGACGGAAATATACTCCCCCCATTCCCGAAAAATCGCTGACCGCCCTCAGACCGCATCCCCAGAGAAGAATTTTGCTGGGTGGGGCATGCGGGAGGGGTGTAGCAGAAAGGAGGCGGCGAAATGCCCAAAATCACGATTGACACAAGAATCAAACGCGAGCGCGAGCAGCTCGAAAAAATCTTTGCGGGACTGGACGAAAACCGTCGGAATACCGCCGCTTCCCTGATCGAAAACGCGGCTTTTATGGCCGTGACGCTGGCCGATCTGCGCAAAACCATCACGGAAGAGGGCGTCGTTTCCAAATACCAGAACGGCGAAAACCAGTGGGGCACGAAGAAGTCGCCCGAGGTCGAGGTGTACAACACGATGATCAAAAACCAGACCGCGATTATCAAGACGCTGTGCGATATGCTGCCCGCGGGCGACTCTGAGGGCGACGCGCTGCGCGCATGGCAGAAAGCGAACGGGAGGGCGTTGCGATGAACATGTGCAGAGCTTGCCCGATGCTGAACAACCAGGGCGTGTGCGACGCGGCGCTGCGCCGCCCGGAACGCATTCTCCGCTGCCCGCATGACAAGCTGCGGCGCGCCGTTTACAAGGCGCAGCGCAAGAAGGGGCGACCGCCGGATGGCTGATCCCCGTCTGGCGCGCGAGCGCCTGCTGCACCGCATGGAGCGCGAAGCGAAGAAAAATCCCGCCCCACCGGGCGATCATTGGCTGGAGCAATACGCCTGCGCGGTGCTGACCGGCGACATCCTCGCCTGCCGCAAGGTGCGTCTGTTGTGCGCGCTATTGCTGGACAAAATTCGTCGGCCGGAGAAGTACAAGCCGTGGGTGTTCAATCCCACCACCGCTAATGTGCATATCGCATTCGTCGAGCGGTTCTGCAAGCAGCCGCAGGGGCAGCTGGGCGCGCCGCTCAAGCTCGAGCTGTTCCAGAAGGCGCGCTGGCAGGCGATCTTCGGCTTTGTCCATCGGGACACCGGTCTCCGGCAGTATCAGGAGGTCATGATCGTCGAGGGGCGCAAGAACGGAAAGACGACCGAGTGCGCCGCGCTCGAGCTTGATCTGCTGGTCAACGACAACGAGGGCGCGCCCGAGATTTACTCCATTGCGACCAAGCGGGAGCAAGCGGCGAAGAGCTACAACGCCTGCGTCAACATGCGCAAGCAGTCGCCCGAGCTGTTCCGCGCCATCCGCAAGCGGCAGGGCGACCTGTATTATCCGGCAAACCTCGGTACCATTTCGGCGCTGGCGTCGGCCGCCAACAGTCTGGACGGCCTGAACGCCCACGGCGTGCTGGTGGACGAGCTGGCGGCGATCAAAAACCGCGCGATCTACGACGACATGAAGCAATCCATGTCCGCCCGCGAGCAGCCGCTGCTGTTTTCCATTTCGACCAACGGCTTTGTGCGTGAGTGCATTTTCGATGCGCAGTATGCCTACGCTGCGGGCGTGCTCGAAGGCACGATTACGGACGACACGTTTCTTGCGTGGATTTACGAGCTGGACGAGCGGGATGAGTACCACGACGAAAAGAACTGGATCAAGGCAAACCCCGGTCTCGGCACGATCAAGAAGGTCGAATACCTGCGGCAGATGGTCAAAAAGGCCGACAACGACCCGTCCTTCCTGCCGACCGTGCTGGTCAAGGACTTCAACCTCAAGGAGAACGCCGCGACCGCGTGGCTGACATGGGCGGAGTGCTCCAACCCCGAGACCTACGACATCGCGTTCGATTACTGCATCGGCGGCATGGACGCGGCCGACAGCATCGACCTGTGCGCCGCGACGGCGATCTGCCAGCGGCCGGGTGACCCGAAAATCTACCGGCGCAGCATGTACTGGCTGCCGCAAAGCGTTTTAGACGCGGACGCGGCTGCCGGCAACCGCCGCGAGCGCGACAGCGTGCCGTATTCGCTTTGGGTCAAGCGCGGCCTGATGCGCACTGTGCCGGGCAACAAGGTGGATAAACAGGTGATGCTCGACTGGTTCAAAGAGCTGCGCGACGAGGACGACCTGTATGTGCGATACATCGGGTACGACCCGTGGCACATCGACGACAGCCTGCTCGACCGCTTCAAGGCCGAGTTCGGCGCGGAGTGCATGGTCCCCGTGCGGCAAGGCACGCTGTCGCTTTCCCAGCCGATGAAAGACCTCAAGGCCGATCTGGCCGCGGGTCTGGTGGTGGATAACAACAACCCGGTCGATAAGTGGTGCCTGGTCAATACCGAGGTGCGTGCCGACATCAACGGCAACATCCAGCCGGTCAAGGTGACCGACGGGCGCCGCCGCATCGACGGTACGGTCGCGCTGATCTGCGCCTACAAGGTGCTGCAGGACAAGCGCGACGACTATGTGAACATGAACGAGGAGGCATGACATGGGGCTTTTTGAAAAGCTGTTCCCGCGGCGGCCGCCGGGCGGGGATGCTCGGGCGTTCTTCAAGACGCTCACCGCCTACCAGCCGGTTTACACGACCTATCGCGGCGGGCTGTACGAGATGGAGCTGACGCGTGCGGCGATTGCGACCTTTGCGCGGCATTGCAGTAAGCTGCATCTGGAGCTGGTGGGCGACGCGAGGCCGGAGCTGGCGCGCGTGCTGGGGCAGCAGCCCAACCCGTGGATGGACGCGAGCAAGTTTTTGGCGCGGCTCGCCACCATCTACATGGTGCAGAACAACGCCTTTATCGTGCCGATGGAGGACACAGCGGGCAGGCTCGTCGGGTATTTCCCCGTGCTGCCGCAGCAGTCCAGCATTCGCGAGGTGGACGGCGAGCCGTATCTGCTCTACCGCTTTTGGGGCGGACAGAGCGCGGCAATCGAGCTGTCCCGCGCGGGGATTTTGACCCAGCACCAGTATGAGGACGACTTTTTCGGCGCGGATAACCGCCCGCTGAATCCGACTTTGCAGGTCATGCACACGCAGGACGAGGGCATTATCAACGGCATCAAAAACGCGACTACGATACGCTTTCTCGCGCGGATTACGGGCAATGTCAAGCCCAAAGACATTGACGCGGAGCGCAAACGCTTTGCCGCGGACAACCTCGCGGGCAACGACACGGGCGTGATGATGTTTGATAACAAGTTTGCGGATGTCAAGCAGATCGAGAGCACGGCGCTGGTGGTCAACCCGCGCCAGCAGGAGCTGATCCGTCAGAGCGTATTCAGCTACTTTGGCACGAATGAGAAGATTCTCACCAATACCTACACTGAGGACGAGTGGAACGCCTACTACGAGGGCAGCATCGAGCCGTTTGCCATCCAGCTTTCGCTCGTGCTGACCGCAATGACCTTTTCACCCGCCGAGATTGCGCAGGGCGCGGGCATCATCGCGACGGCGAACCGCCTGCAATACGCGAGCAATAACACAAAGCTCAATATCGTGACGCAGCTTTTTGACCGCGGCTTTCTCACCCACAACATGGGTCTGGAGATTTTCAACATGCCGCCGGTCGAGAACGGCGACCGGTATTTCATCCGCAAGGAATATGCGGAGGTGTCCAAATTGAACACCGGGGACACCGAACCGACCGAACCAAAGGAGGGTGACGACAATGGCGATCACGCCGGAGACCCGTGACTTCCGCACGTTTGAGGTGCGGGCGCTGCCGCAGGAGGGCGGCGACGGGCAAACCCGGTGCCGTGTCGAGGGGTACGCCGCGGTTTTCGACGAGGAAACCGTGCTGTACGAGTACGACGGCATCGAGTACAAAGAAGTTATCGACCGGAACGCATTTTCGGGAGCGGAGATGCGCGACGTCGTGATGAATTTCAACCACGGGGGCAAACCCGTGGCGCGGACGAAGAACGGAACGCTGACCCTGACAGTCGACACCAAGGGTCTGCACATTGCAGCTGATCTCGGCGGCACCGAGGAAGGGCGGAGGCTCTACGAGGAAATTCGGGGCGGCTACATCGACCGGATGTCGTTCGCATTCACCGTCAACAAGCAGGAATACGACCGCGCCAAGCATCTGCGCCGGATTACCGGTTTCCGGCGCATCTTCGACGTGGCGGCGGTGGACATTCCGGCTTATGACGGCACCAGTATTGCGGCGCGCTCGTGGGCTGCGGCGGAGGCCGAGCACGAGCACGCGGAGGCGGAAAAACGCCGCAAGCTGGCACTCAAGCTCAAAATCAGCGGAATCACAAAGGAGGAAACGTGATATGACCCATAATCAGAATGCTTTCAGCGATTTTCGCCGCCGTGTAGGCATCCAGTTTTTCGCGGGCGAGGATCGCCTGACTCAGATCGAGCAGCGCCTGGCAGCCATCCAGACCGCGCTCGACGCGCCGGATGCCGACCTCGATGCACTCACCACCGAGGCCGACGGCCTGATCGCCGAGCGCAAGAGCCTGCTTGACAAGGCGGAACAGCGTCGCCAGCTGCTCGGCCGCATTGCCACCGGCGCGGCGGGCAATGAGGTGCGCCGCTTCCCGACGGCGCAGCCGCCCGAGGAACGCTCGTTCGGCTATGACAGCCCGGAGTACCGCACCGCATGGCTGCACACGCTGATGCGCTGCGACCTAACCGAGACCGAGCAGCGCGCATGGACGACCGCGACCGGCTCGGCTGGCCCGGCTGTGCCGACGCAGACGGCAAACCAGATTATCGAGAAGGTACACCAGTATGCGCCGCTGCTCGACAAGATCACGCTGCTGCGCGTACCGGGCAACGTGACCTTTGCGGTCGAGGGCGAGGAGCCGGATGCCGCCTACCACAATCAGAACGACGACATTACCCCCAGCGAAACCGGCCTGACCGAGATCACGCTGTCGGCCTACGAGGTGACCAAGCTCGTGCAGATTTCCAAGTCGGTGCAGAAAATGGCGATCGACGCATTCGAGAGCTGGCTGACCGACATGATTGCAAAGAAGCTCGCCAAGAAGATCACCGAGACCATCCTGACCGGCACCGGTTCGAGCCAGGGCAAGGGCATCGAAAAGGCCAACACATGGGCAGAGGGCAACTCGGTGACCGTTGCGAGCGGCGGCTCGCTTACTACGGCGGACGTTTTGAAGCTCATTTCGCTGCTGCCCGGCGGCTATGACGCGAATGCCAACTTTGTGATGAGCAAAAAGACGCTGTTCACCGACTTCATGCCGCTGCAGGACAAGAGCAAGAATGATCTCGTGCGCATCGAGGGCGGCAGCTATTACATTTATGGCTATCCGGTGCTGATCGACGAGCGCGTTGCCGACCATGAGGCGTATCTCGTCGATCTGTCCACGGTCATCGGCAACATGCCGGAGGACGTGACGATCACCTCGGACTTTGACCTGACCAAGAACGCGTTCCTGTTCCTCGGCAGCGCGATGTTCGACTGCCAGCCCGCGCAGGCGGACGCGGTGCGCAAGCTGGTCAAGGCGACAGGCTGAGCCGATGGAGCTGGAGCGGTTCAAAACCTACGCCCGCATTGACCATGCGGACGAGGACGCGCTGATTGAGGCCATGCTGACGGCGGCGGACAATGCGGTGCGCGACATGACGGGCAAAGACCCGCCCCAAGCGGGTGACGAGCTGTTCGACATGGCGGTTTTGCAGCTGGCGGCGCATTGGTACGAAAACCGCACGCCGGTGACCGACGCGGCAACCAATGAGGTGCCGTTCACGCTACAGGTACTGCTGAATCACATCGCCTTGTCCAGCCGCTACCCCGAAAAGGAGGACACCAATGAGCCTGACCAATGACCTCAAGCACCGCTTGACGGTGTTCAATAAGCAGCCGTTCACGAACGACATCGGCGAGACCGATTACGAGTACGCCCCGGACGGCACGATCTGGGGCGCGCTGACGGTCGTGTCCGGCCGCACCGAGACCCTGCCGGGTGAAACCGAGCGGGCGGCGGTGACGCACAAGCTGACCATCCGGCCGCGATCTTGCAAGTTGACCACCGTGACCTATTTCGAGTATCAGGGGCAGCGGTACGACGTGCAGTATTGGCAGCCGCACTATAAGCGGCGCGACCGGCTCGAGGTGTTTTTGAAGCTGGTGATCGAAGATGGCGCGTGATGGCATTGACCTGTCCGAGCTGGACGAGTTCACCGATCGGCTCATCCAGTCCTCCAAGGAGGCAAGCAAGGCGCAGCGCAAGTTTTTGCAGCAACAGGGCAACAAGCTCAAGCGCAAGACTTTGAAACAGATGCGGCTGAAAGGAATACAGGAAAAGACCGGTAATTATAAGAGGCACATCAAGCGCGGCAAGGTCTGGAAAGAGCGAAACGGCGCGCAGGCGGTGCGCGTGTACTCGAATGCGCATCACGCGCATCTGATCGAGGACGGCCACGACCAGACGGTCAACCCCGGCAAGGGCAAAGGCAATGGCCACGGCGTGAAGAAAGGCAAGGGCATCGGCCGCAAGGTTGGTCATGTAGAGGGGCGAGAGGTGTTCCTTGAGGCTTATGAGGCGTTTGCGCCTGAGTATGCGCGTGCCAGCGAGGAGGCAGTGGACGAGATGATCCGCAAGATATGAAAATTCGAGAGATTCGCGGGGCGCTGGCTGCATTGCTTTTGCCGCTTGCACAAGGCGCAGAGGTGATGCGGCCGGATGACAAAAAGCCGCTCAAGCGCCCATCCTTCAAAATCGACGTGCTGCCGGTCAGTGGCAGCGCGGCCTGCGACGGTGCGCGCGAGTACGAGGCCGACATCGACATCTGGTATTATCCCAAGTCCGGCGACCGCCCGCGCGACGAGTGTGACGCGGTGGCAGAGCAGCTGCTGGACGCGCTGGGCGAGGGCTTCGCGGTTGGCGGCGTGTGGCTGCCGCTCGACGACACGATTGAGGTGGACACCTCGCAGGGCGTGCTGGTCGCGCAGTTTGGCATCTCGTGGGTCGAGACTGCCGCCGAGACCGGCGAATACATGGAAACCCTCAACTACAACGGAGAGGAGCTGACAACTTAAATGGCAATCACCATGCCGATAATTGAGGTGACGTTCCGGCAACAGGCGACTTCGCTCATTGCGCGCAGCGCGCGGGGCATCGCCATTCTGATTATCCGGGACGACACCGACAAGGGCTTTACGCATAAACAGTACACCGACCTTGCCGCTTTGCAGGCGGACAAGGCGTTGTACACGACCGAGAACTACAACGCGATCAGCGACATGCTGAGCTTTGCGCCCTATCAGTCGCATGTGTTCAGATTGGACACCGCGGGCACGCTGGGCGACACGCTCAGCGAAATCAGCCGCACGGTCAAAACCGGCTGGCTGACCATTGCGGGGCAGAGCGCCGAGGACGGCGCGGCGCTGGCCAGCTGGGTCAAGTCGCAGGCAGCCAAGGCCAAGAGCTACAAGTGCATCGTGCACAATATCACGCCGCTGCCGGACGACATGCACGTTGTCCATTTCGTGAACGAAAAGGTGACTTTCACGGACGAGCGCGGCGAGCAGGAGGGTGTCACCTACCTGCCGAGCCTGCTGGCGATTTTGGCGGTGTGCAATGTCGAGCGCGGCTGCACGAACTATCTGTGCTCAAATCTCGCGTCTGTGCAGGAGGTCGAGGACAACGACGCGGCGGTCGGCGCAGGCAAGTTCATCCTGTTTCACGACGAGGAGGGCGCAGTGCGCATCGGTCAGGGCATCAACAGCCTGACCACGCTCGACGGCAACACAAAAACCGAGGACATGCAGTTCATCGAGACAGTCGAGGCAATGGACCTGATGCGCGATGACATTACCAGCACATTCCGCAGCACCTACCTCGGCAACTACCGCAACACGCGTGACAACCAGATGCTGTTCATTGCGGCGCTCAATTCGTCCTATTTCCGGCAGCTGGCGCAGGAGCTGATCCTCGACCCGGACTACGCAAACGCCGCCAGCATCGACGTGGAAGCGCAGCGCGCGGCGTGGGTGGCGAGCGGCAAGGCCGAGGCCGCGGACTGGGATGATGACAAGGTAAAGGCCACGCCGTTTAAGCGTACCGTGTACCTTGCGGGCAACGTAAAGATCCTCGGCAGCATGACCAACCTGTTCTTCCCGATCAATTTGTTTTAGGAGGTGTAAATCATGCCGGAATTTAACCCCAATCATATCATGCACGGCAGCGGCGGCGCGGCGTGGTGGAACGGCAAGAAACTGACCACCTTGCAGAGCGTCGAAGCCAAGGTCACGGGCGACTTTGAGGACATCAACGTCTGCGGCGACACGGCGACCTACAAGATTTATAACGGCTACGCGGGCGAGGGCACGCTGACGGTGCTGAAGATCGACAGCGAAATTCTCATCCAGATGGCCGAGGCGTTTCGCACGGGCGTGATGCCCGAGATCACGGTCATCACCGCGCAGACGCAGAAGGGCACGAACAAAGTCGAGCGCGTCGCGTACAGCGATGTGACTATCGACGAGTTCATGCTCGCCAAGTTTGAGAAAATGGCCAAAACTGAGCAGGAAATCCCGTTTAAGTTCGGCAACTTCGAGGTTTTGGAGACGCTATAAGGAGGATTTTACATGGATAAGAAACTGCTGGACGCGCTCGCGGCACGGGCGGAGCAGAAAGCCAAGAGCCGCACGGAGACAAAGGAGTTTGATCTGGGTGGCGTGAAAGCCACGTTTGTGAAACCGAGTCAGAAAGATCAGCTTGCAATCTATGAGAGCATGTCCGAGGCCAGTGGCGCGGGTGATCTGGTGGAACTGTCGACCGCGCTGATCTATGACTGCTGCCCGGACTTGCAGGACACGGAGCTGCACAAGGCGCTCGGCGTGACCGATCCGTATGACACCGTCCGTAAGCTGCTGGATGTGCATGAAATTGATGTGCTCGGCGGGTTGCTGATGGGCTGGATTGGTCTGCTACCTCAAGAAGCAAAGGAGAAAATCGAGGATATGGCAAAAAACTCGTAGCGCGCGACCCGTTTCTCGACCTCGCAGCGTTTTATGCCGTGCGCGGCATCACCCCGGACGAGCTGCGGCGCATGAGCGTCCTCGACCGGGCGGTGCTGCGGGTCGGGCGGGCGCGCTACTATGAGGAGATGCGTCTGCTGATCGCGGCGGGCGTGGCCACGGCATTCCCGGGCGAAAAGGAGGGCGCGCGCGATGGCGAAAAGTAAGGTTATCAATACTGTCCTGACCATGCGCGACAACATGTCCGGCGGGTTGATCAAGGCTGCGCGCAACGCCAAAAAGGCGGGCGCGGATATTGACGACAGCATGATCTCAGCCACCAAGCAGGTGGTGGCGTTTAAAAACAAGGCGGTCGACGGCATCAAGACTTTTGCCAAGGCCGCCACGGGCGTCGGCGTCGCGGGTGTCACCGCGCTGACCACAGCTTTTATCGCGCTCGACGGCGCGACCGAGGACTTCCGCGTGAGCCAAGGCAAGCTGCTGACGGCGTTTGCGGGTACTGCGACCGGCACACAGGGCGCGCGCACGGCGTATGCCGAGCTGTACAAGATACTGGGAGACAGCGATACCTCAACCGAGGCCGCGCAGGCGCTTTCCACGCTGGCGCAAAGCCAGCAGGACGTGACAAAATGGACGCGCGTCGCCGCCGGTGTGGTCGGCAAGTTTGGCGACGGCATCAGCATCAACAGCCTGTTTCAGGATATCGGCGAGTCCAGCGTCAGCGGCTCAGTAACGGGTGCGCTCGCGGACGCCTTGAACTGGCTGAATATCTCAGAGGACGAATTCAACGAGCGGCTGGAGGCCACCGGCACGACCGCCGGACGCACGACGCTGATTCTGGACACCCTGACAGCTGCCTACGACGGTTACGCGGATGCGTTTTATCAGAATAACACGCAGCTGGTCAAAAACCGCGCGTACCAGACGCAGGTGACGGCCACGATGGCCAAGCTGGGCGAAGTCAGCCAGACTGTGAAAACCGGTATCCTTGAGATGCTCGGTGCGTCGGAAAGCGGCGGATTCCGCGAGGGCTCGGTATTTGCGATTTTGTCTGCGCAGGCTGAGCGCCTTTCGGCTTGGGTGCAGTCGGTAGACTTTTCTTCTTTTGCAGCCAAGGTCGATCAGGGCATTGCGGGTGCGATGGGCGCCGCGAAAAGCGTTTTCCAGTGGTTGGTGGACAACCGGGAGAATATCACTGCGGTGCTGGTCGGTATCGGGTCGGCGTTCGGTGCAATCAAAATCATGCAATTTGTGTCAGGCGTGGCGAATCTGGTTAAGACCATCAAGAGGTTTGCGTTTACGCTTGCCGGGATTGTGTCGACAAATCCGATTTTGCTGGCCATTGCGGCGGGCATTGCGGCCATCGCGGTGGCTGGAGCCCTAATTTATAAGAACTGGGACAAGATCAAGGCAGCTGCGATCACGCTTTGGGGTGTGGTCAAAGAAAAGTTCTTTGCGATCAAGGATGCGGTGCTACAGGCGCTTGCGCCGGTGATCGCGGTCGTTCTGGAGGTTGCCGGGTACATCCGGAGCTTTTTCGTGCGGGCAATCGAGCATATCCAGCCGATTATGCAGACGGTGTTCGGTTTTATCCAGAATACGGTCATCCCGATCGGACAGGGGTTGTTCGAGGTCATCAAGAAGGTCGCAGGGCTTTTTGTCGGTAATCTGGTGGCGGCGTTTCAACTTGCACAGCCAGTAATGGAGATGGTGTTCGGGTTTGTTCGTGATATCGCCGTTCCGGTTTTTGGGATTCTTCTCGAGGTTGGCGGTCGTGTGGCAGGCTTCCTTGTTGACCAACTTTCCGCAGCGTTTAGCTGGGTGCTGGAAAAGATGGAGCCTGTGTTCAGCTTTATTCGGGATACTTTTTTGCCCGGTTTGGGTGATTTTATCGATAAGCTGGGCGAACTGCGGGATTTCCTTGTGGACAAGCTGCTGGGTGCGCTGAATACGGTTAAGGATGTGTTTAACAAGGTCAAAAGCGCGGTCGGCGGTTTGATCGACAAGGTCAAGGAATTCCTCGGTATGGACACGAGTAAAACGGTCAAGCTTTCGACCGAATACGTTGATGGTGATCAGCTCGCGGGCAACGCCCTCGGAACTTCCTACTGGCGCGGCGGCCTGACGCGGGTCAACGAGCGCGGCGGCGAGATCATGAACCTGCCGAACGGCACGCAGATTATCCCGCACGACATCTCCGCGCGCATGGCGGGCGGGCCGCGGGTGACGGTTAACGTCACGGTCGCGGGCAACGTCATCGGCAACGAGCAGTACGCGGACGAGCTGGGCGAGCGGATCACGGGCAAGCTTCTCCGCGCAATCGAAAACATGTAAAACACAAAAGCCGCCCCGGAGGGCGGCGGATAGACAAAGTACGACAGCGTATGCTATAATCAGGGCGGACGCTGTTACATATAGCGGTCAGACCCACCTTTCCCCAGCGCATTTTACCGCGAGGGGAGGTGGTGCGTATGTAGAAAAAGGCTTTTCAGCTTTTGATGTGTGCGGCCATGGTGCTGTACATTTTCACCATAAAAGCGCGTTGACCGCTCGACTAGGCCCCGAACGGTCAACATGTTGTTGATGGTATAACGGGTCTGACTGCTGTAACAGCGTCCCTTTGTATGTTCATTATAGCGCGTGCGCCCCGTCTTTGTCAAGTTGGCAGAGGCGGGGCGCTTTTTGTATGCAGGGAGGTGGCGGCAATCGCCTACAAGGTTATTTTTTCGGTCAATAACAACGAGGAAGTGTTCACGCTGCCGCATGTGCCGGTGGACTTCCCGCTGCCGCAGCCCGAGCAGTACAACGAAACCTATACCGGTTTGAGCTACGACTACCGCCGCATTGGCACGCTCGGCTTGCGGTCGCTCAGCTGGTCGAGCTTTTTCCCCGTCGGGAAGCGATACAGCTGGATGCCTGCCGAAGCGCTCGAGGACGGCTGGGCATACGTCAGCTTTTTCGAGCGCTGGCGTGATCGCAAGGTGCCGTTTCGCGTGATTGTGCTGGACAGTGGCGGCGTGTGCCGTCTCAACATGCCCTGCACGGTGGATGCGTTTGAGCCGTCCGTGCGGCGCAACGGCGACATTGCTTATACAATTTCCATCACGGAATACCGCTTTGTGGATTAAGGAGGTGCGGGCGTGGCTTACGGATATGTGGACGAGCATCGGCTGTACCTTGAGCGCAGCGGCAAGGCCCGCGACATCACGGCCTTTGTCGGTGACCTGACCGCGACGGACGATATCACCGCGCTGTCGGTCGAGCTGACCGGCACGCAGCTCGTCAGCCAGTGGGACAAGTACGTCCCCAAGCTCGCGCTACAGCCGGGCGACAAGCTGCGCCTGCGCAATGAAGCGGCGGGCGCGGATGTGTTTGTCGGGCACCTGGTGACCGTGGGGCTGGACGGCGCAATCACCGCCTACGACCGCGGATGGTATCTTGGCCGCAGCGGCATCATTTTGCAGTGCAGCGGCATGGCGGCGGATGAAGCCATCCGCGCGGCGTGCAGCAAGGCGGGCGTGGGGGTCAAGAGCGTGTGCAGTCTGCCGACCAAAATTTCCGAGGTCTGGCTGGGCGACGCGGTGAGAGACATCATCGCGGACATTCTCGACCGATGCAGCGCGGAGACCGGCAAGGACTATCAGGCGCGCATGTCGCCGGAGGGACTGGTCGTGCGTGAACTGCCGACCGCCGCCATCAAGGCGTTTCACCGCCCGGCGTGGAACCTTGCGCCCTTTGACATCACATGGGCGCTGGGGCAGGTGTCAGGCGAGGACAGTATCACAGAGCTGTATAACGCGGTGGTGCTTGCTGCCGAGGACAGCGGCAAGGTGTACATCGGCGCGCAGGCGAGTAACGCTGCGTCCATCGAGAAATACGGCTTTTTGCAGTACGTCGAGCGGGTCAGGGAGAACCCCGGCACGGCGCAGCTCGGCCAGATGGTGCGGACGCTCTTGGCGCAGAAAGACCGTATCGGCCGCACGCGCACCATCAGCGAGATTTGGGGCTGCGACGAGGTGACAAGCGGCACGGTGCTGAATTTCAACTCCCCGGCGTTCGGCATCGAGGGGCGCAACCGTGTGACGCGCGTCGTGCATCACTACGGCGGCGCGGGGCACACGATGGAGCTGGAAATCACCGCCCTCGACGAGCCGCGCGCGGCGGACGGCACGGATGCGGTGTCCGTCTGGGGACTGCCTGACACCATCGGCGCAGGGTCATCCGGCACGGGCGGAAACGGCAGCGCGTCCAGCTTTGTGGCGGTCGCGCGCAGCCAGGTCGGCTACAAGGAAAGCCCCGGCAACATCAACAAGTATGGCGCGTGGGCGGGCCACAACGGCGTGGCGTGGTGCGTGTACTTTGTCTGCTGGTGTGCCGACCAGTCGGGCGCGCCCATCCCGACGGGCTACGGCTATGTCGGTGACATGGCGGACTATTTCCGCGCGCGCGGGCAGTACAAGACGGTGGCAAGCGGCTACATCCCCAAGGCGGGCGACCTGATGATACAGGGCACGCGGCACATCGGCATTGTGACCGGCGCGACGCGGGCGAGCGTGCAGACCATCGAGGGCAACTGCTCGGACAGCGTGCGCCCGATGACACGGTACTACTCGGAGATTTCCGGTTTCTGCACGCCGTGGGCAGCGTAAGGAGGGCGTATGGCATACGAGACGAAACTCGCGGAAGCGATTATGAAGCATGGTGGAAGACGCGCCAAAAAGTCGCCTTATGCGGCGGCGTGGTACGAGGCGGTGTGCGAGCAGGAACGTCCGCAGCCGCTGATTTTCAGCGCAGTGGACGGCAATGTGCGGGCAGAGGAGGGGGTAAACCTCACGCTGACCGCGACCGCCGCCGCGCGGGACTGGAAAAAGGGCGAGCGTGCCGCGGCGATCTTGTCCGGCGGCGGGCTGCTCATCCTCGACCGGATATAACAAAAGCCGCCCCGGAGGGCGGCAACGTGGACAAAGACTGACAGCGTATGCTATAATCAGGGCGGACGCTGTTACATATAGCGGTCAGGCACTCCCCACAAAGGGGGTGATGCTTTATGAGACGATTCGCAAGAATTGTAATATGGGCACTTCTGTTGCTACATATTTTGCTTATAAAAGCGCACTGACCGCTCGGCTGGCCCCCGAACGGTCAGTGACTTAGTCACTTTGCTGTTTTAAGGTCTGACTGCTGTAACAGCGTCCCTTTGTATAGATATTATAGCATACGCCCCGTCTTTGTCAAGTTGGCAGAGACGGGGCGTTTTTGCATTCAAAGGAGGTACAGACCATGGCAGACGCGAAATTTTCCTTTTCGCCTACCGAGCTGCAAGGCATCCCGGCGGCACAGGTCGGCCGTGTGCCTGCGTTCGACTTCGACGAGCGGGGGCGCGGCGCGTTCCGGCTGGTGGACGGCGCGCTGGTCGAGCGGTCGGGCGTGGAAGCAGTCAAGCAGTGGTTCGCGCTCATGCTGCGCCAGCCGCCGGACGCAATCCCCGTGTACCGCACGGACGCATCCACCGCGCTTGGCGTTGACCGCACGCTGCTGCAAAAGCGCGCGCCGCTGGGCTTCATCACTGCCGAGATTGAGCGGCAGGTGCGTGAGACGGCAGCGTTCAACCCCGCTGTCCGCGCGGTGGACAGTTTCGTTTTCACCCGCCTGCGGCGCGGCCTGCAGGTGGAATTTACCGCGCACTTGCGCACCGGAGAGGATACGGAGGTGACAGCCTATGTCAACGGCGAATGAGATTTTGACCGACCTGCTGGCGGCGATGCCGGACAGCTATCAGAAAACGGTCGGCTACCCGACCCGCGACCTGCTCGCGGCGGTTTCGCTGCGCATGGAGGGCACGGACGAGGAAGTCGCGGCAATGCGCGACGCGCTCGACCCGGAGAACCTCGCGGGCGGCGACCTCGACCGCTATGTGTTCCCGCGCAGCGGTTTGGAGCGGCGGCAGGCGACGTTTGCCACCGGCGTGCTGACCGTGACCGGCACGGGGACGGTGCAGCAGGGTGCGCTGTTTGAGAGCGGGGGCGGCATCCAGTTTGCGGCAAGCGAGACCGTGCAGATCACCGGCGAGGGGCAGGTGCGCGTCACTTGCCGGGTGGACAGCGCGGCGGGCAATCTGCCCGCGCACAGCATCACGCAGATGCCGGTCACCTTGCAGGGCATCGCGGCCTGCGACAACCCAGAGCCGACCACGGGCGGCTACGACGAGGAGGATGACGCGGACTACTACGCGCGCTATCTGCTCAAAATCCGCACGCCCGCGACCTCGGGCAACATCTACCACTATCAAAGCTGGGCGCTGGAGGTCAGCGGCGTGGGCGCGGTCAAGGTGTTTCCGCTGGGACATGGCGCGAACACGGTGGACGTGGTGCTGGTGGACAGCACCGGACAGCCCGCGCCGGAGGACTTGGTTGAGCAGGTGCAGACTTACATCGACCCCGGCAGCACGGGGCGCGGTGAGGGGCAGGCGCCGATCGGTGCGCAGTGCTATGTCGAGGCGGCTACTAAGAAGCCAATCACGCTCTCGGCTACCGTGTCCAAATTGAACACCGCGGAAGAGGAGACGATCACGGCGGGCATCCAAGCGGCGGTGACCGCGTACATTGCCGAAATCGTGTTCCGGCAGGACTATGTCAGCTTTGCCCGCATCACCGACCGCATTCTGGACGTGGAGGGCGTACTCGACCTCGAAAACCTGACCGTGAACGGCGGCACGGGGAACGTCGCCGTCGGCGAGCGGGAGTGTGCGGTGCTGGGGGAGGTGAGCATCAGCTATGCGTGAGTTCGACGACATGCTGCAAAGCCTGCCGACCGCCTACCGGCGCGATGCATGGGTGATCGCGCTGCTCGGCGCGGTGCAGGCGGTAGACGAGGGGCAGCGGGATGCGGCACGCGAGGCGGCGGCGCAGCTGTTTCTGGACACCATGACCTATATCCTGCCGGTGGAGGAGCGCATCGCGGGGCTGACGCCGGGCAAAGGCGACACGGAAGCCGAGCGACGCAGTGTGCTGCAGGCGAAGTGGCGGTCAGCGACTGGCAAGTGCGACATCGACCTCATTCAGCGCGTGTGCGACGCATGGGAGAACGGCGAGGTTGAGGTGGACTACCAGCCGGGCGAGATCATTTTGCGGTTTGTCGGTTCGTATGGCGTGCCGACCGAGCAGGCACAAGCTGCTTTGCAGGCCGCGGTGCTCGAGGTCATCCCGGCGCACCTTGCGGTGCAGTACGTTTACCGCTATCTTTTGGTGCGCGAGGTGCATGGCATGACGATAAACGAGCTGCAAGGCCATCTGATCCGCGATTTTGCTTTTTAGGAGGCGGGCATGAGTATATTAACCAAAGTTTTGAAGCTGTTCTGCTACGACCCGGAGACGGACGGGGCTAACACGTTCAATATCCCGAAAGCGCTCAATGAGAACTGGGAGAAGATCGATGCGGCGGTGGCTCCGCTTGGCGGCGCGACAACCGCACAGGCGGCACTTGCGGCACTCGGTGCAGGTGTACGGCTAAACGAACTTGACAATGCCTATTTTGTCGGAGGCGGCACGGGCTGGGGTGTGTTTCCGGTCAATCAGCGGGGCGTTTCCGGCACGATCAGCACGCCGGGCTATTTCATCGACCGCTGGAAATTAGTTTCCGGAACGGTGCAGATCACAGCGGCCGGTCTGGTTCTCAACGGCACGATCGCACAGATTTTGCCTAGCTCAATCGGTAGCATTTACACCGCGACAGCACTGACTACGACCGGGATTGTGACCTTACAATATGACGATGTAAGCCGCACTTTCACCGTCACCGGAACAGGACAGACGTTTGTATTTGCCAAGCTGGAACGGGGTGTGGGGCAAACAGCGGCTTATCAAGATGCGAATGGTGAATGGCAACAACTCCCGCAGCTGGAGAGAGATTATGCGATACAGCTGGAGAATTGCCAAGCATATCTATTAGATATTACGCCTGATAGAAAATTCAATGAGTCATATGTCGGGTTTGTGAGCGGTGAAGATGCTATATTCATGGTTCCCACTCCAACGACAATGAGAACCATTCCTATTGTAATTTGCAACCCAAGCCAAATTCAAATTGCGATAAAAGGAGCATTTTATGTAACTCCAATAAGTGTTAGTGTCGTGACCTATGGAAACAACTATGTAACAATCAGATGCAAAATACCAGATACCGGATTAACAGAGTATGCAGTATGCGATTTCAGAACGGCGGAAGATGAAAGCAAAGTGCTGTTATCCGCGGAATTGTGAGGTGCAAGATGTTATCAAAGGTTTATGTTAAAGCAGATACATATAGCCGCATCATTCGATGCGAGGGTGGTATAACGACACCTTGCAATCTCACAGAATGGGTGCAAATCGACGAGGGAGCGGGTGACAAATATAACCTTTGTCAAAGTCACTATTTTGATGGTGGACTGTATACCGACGACAGCATTCCGCGTTATAAACTCGTAGACGGTAAGCCGGTGCTGCGCAGCGAGGAGGAGATCGCGGCGGACAGGCTGCCGAGCCTGCGAGAAGCCAAGCATGCCGAAATATCCGCGGCAAGTGAAGCCGCCATCTATGCAGGTATGGACGTGGAGACCACGCAGGGCACAGAGCATTTCTCGCTGACCGAGAAAGACCAGATCAACCTGACAACCGCGAAAAATGAAATTGACAAGGGCGCACCTGTTTACCTATACCATACAGACGACACGCTTTGCCGCATTTTCACGGCGGACGAAATCAAAGCGATTGCGCAGGCCGGTATCGCGCATAAGATTTACCACACAACCTACTGCAACCACCTGTTTGAATGGATTCGGCGCGCGGACGCGGCAGAGCTGGCGGGCATCACCTACGGCGCAGAGCTGCCGGACGATCTCGCGGCGCACATGCAGGAGATTCTGACGCAGGCGGGCGCGGTAGCGGAAACGGAGGCTGTCACGTGAAAAAACTGTTGTTACATATCGTGCTCGCCGTCATCGGCGGCGTGGTGTACATGGGTATCGAAACCCTGTGGCGCGGATACACCCACTGGAGTATGGGCGTTCTGGGCGGGGTGTGCTTCGCCCTCATCGGCCTGCTCGACGAGTGGCAAGACCATCCGCCGATGTGGCTGCAAATGCTGGAGGGCGCGGCGATCGTGACCGTGCTGGAGCTGCTGGTGGGGTTGGTGGTCAACCGCTGGCTGGGCTGGAATGTGTGGGACTATTCCGACATGCCGTTAAACCTCTGGGGACAGGTGTGTTTGCAATTCGCGGTCGCGTGGTTTTTCCTCAGCGCAGCGGCAGTGTGGCTGGAGAACGCCCTACACCGACTGGCGGCGTGGCTTACGCACCGGCGGGGGAGGTGATTTCTTGCCGGGTTGACCAAAGGATGTAAAAAAGCGCCCACACAGGGCGCGGAAGTAGAGAGGAGGGGAGGCCGTTGTCTCTCTTGGTACATAGGAGGAAGTATGAATATCCTTGAGCTATTCGCCAGCGGGAGCGGCCTGCTTTTTCTGGTGCTGTCGCTGGTCGAGATTGCGCCGATTAAAGTCAACCCGTGGTCGGCGATTGCGCGCGCACTCGGCAGCGTCATCAACCGCGACGTCATCGCGCGGCTGGATGACATCAGCCGGGTGCAACGTGACACGCAGCGGCGGCTGGATGACCATATCAAGCTCGATGACGAGCGCGATGCGGACATGCACCGCGCGAAGATTCTGCGGTTCAACAATGAGCTGCTGCGGGACATCCCGCACACGCGCGAGGAATTTATTGAAATTCTCGCCGAGATAGACGGATATGAGGCGTTTTGCCGCGCGCATCCGGACTATCAAAACAACAGAGCAGTCCACGCGGTCGCAAATATCAAGCGCGTTTATGCCGAGCGGCTGCAAAAACATGACTTTTTATAAGGAGGAAGTACAATGAAGGTAAACATTCCGGTAAGATTCAGAAACCCGTGGTTTTGGGTCAGCGTTGCGTCGGTGGCTATCACCGCGATTGGCGTAGATCCTCAGTCGTTCACAAGCTGGCCGGCTGTATGGGAGGGAATGAAATCCGTTCTCAATAATCCGGTGCAGCTGGTCACGATGGCGCTGGCAGTGCTGGGCGTTTTCATCGACCCGACAACCAGCGGCCTGACCGACTCTGACCGCGCCATGACCTACGACAAGCCGCTGGAAAAGTGAGGTGCAGACATGAGCAGCATTCGTTGCGATATTTACGACCCCAAGGAATATGACATTTGGTTTGCGGCTGCGCCCTATGGCGCGGCCAGCAAGCCCGCCAAGACGCTCAAACAGTGGGCGGCAGAGGAACAGGCCGACGTGGTGTACAACCTCTGTCTGTTCAACATGACCGGCAGCGGCAGCGACAAGTACGGTGTGATTAAAGGCCGCACGCTGCAATACTTACGCGCCAAGAACGTGGACTGCGGCTACGGCGGCACGGCCGAGCATCTGACCGTCAGCGAGGGCAATGTGGTTGCGGGCGTGAAGGTTGCAGTGCGCGACGGCGTGGTGCTGTCCGGGCTGGACAAGTCCACCTATCGCAGCCGCAACATGATTGGCATGCTCGCCGACGGCCGCATCATCGTCGTGCAGTCCTCGGACGGCTGCACCGAGGAGCAGGTGGCGCGCTATGCCGCCGGGCGGTACACAATCGAACTCCTGCTGGTGCAGGACGCGGGTGGCAGCACCGGCATGTACCGCGTGAGCGACGGCTATCTGTTCGCACCCGAGAAAGAGGGCGCGGACGGCAGGCCGGTGTGCAGCGTAGTATGTATGAGAAAGAAAAACAAGGAGGAAAAACCTATGGGCAAGAAAAAGGTATTTATCGGCGTAGGTCACGGCGGCAGCGACCCCGGCGCGGTTGGTTATCTGGTTGAGAAGGACGTCAATCTTACGATGGCGATCGCGTGCCGTGATTTTCTGACCGCCTACGGCGTGGATGTCAAGATGAGCCGCACCAAAGACGAGGATGATGCGGTGAATGAGGAGGTTGCGGAGTGCAACGCCTACGCGCCCGATCTGGCAATTGACGTCCACAATAACAGCGGCGGTGGCGATGGTTTCGAGGTGTTTCACACGATCCACGGCGGCACGGGCAAGACGCTTGCGCAGAACATCGAGAAGCATGTCAAGGCCATGGGCCAGAACAGCCGCGGCGTGAAAACCCGACAGGGCACGAGCGGCGACTATTATGCGTTCATCCGAGAGACGGTCGCACCTGCGGTCATCGTCGAGGGAGTGTTCGTAGACACCAAGGCCGATGCTGCGCAGGCGGACACGCTGGCCGAGCAGCAGGCATTCGGCGTGGCTTACGCCAAGGGTATCCTCGACACGCTGGGCCTGGCCTATGACGAGCCGGAGGAAGCACCGGACGATGAACTGGCAGAGCTGGAGAAGGGAGCAGATAGTATGACACAGGCAGAATTTGAAGCAATGTACAATAAGGTCAACCCGTTGTACAAGACCATCGACGACGTGCCGAGCTATTGGCAGCAGGACGTGCGCGAGATGCTCGACAGCGGCGCTATCAACGGCGGCACAGCGGACAATCCGAACGACGTCAACATGCGCCATGAGGCGCTGCAGGCGGCGATTGTTGCGCGTCGCGCGGAGGTAGCAGAGAGCAAATAACGGTGTTCAATTTGGACACGGGAAAGCCCCGGCCGAAAGGCCGGGGCTTCCCTATGCTTATAATGCAAGATGAAACATATGGAAAAGTGAAATGGTATGTTATAATAAATGTAACTGTAAAAAGGAAGGTTTTGCAGATGAAAGAGCAAAAGTGGGCAATATGGATTTCTATTGTTGTATTTGTAATCACATTCGGTGTAGCTGCTCTTTTAGAAAAGAACGAAGTCAATAGAGAATTTGCAACGAATTTGCAACACGCTATTTTTAATGTTTTTGTTCTTCTTTGCTGTTCTGCGTTAAATTTATTAAAATAATTTATACAAAATATGAACTGTTTGGTTTTTTAAATACTGAAAAGAAAGAGAAATAAAGCAAACCCGTCACGAAAGTGACGGGTTTGCTTTGGTGACCCAGCGGGGATTCGAACCCCGGACACCCTGCTTAAAAGGCAGGTGCTCTGCCGACTGAGCTACTGGGTCATATTGGGTTGTGTCATGGATGCCGGATTTGTGCGGATAGATATGGCAGGGACGGCTGGATTCGCTTTTCTGCGGAAAAGCCACGGCGGTTCAAACAATCCACCGGATTGTTTGCAAGAGCCGCCTTTCGAATCCGGTCACAGAAGATACAATGGCAGGGACGGCTGGATTCGAACCAGCGAATGTCGGCGTCAAAGGCCGATGCCTTACCGCTTGGCGACGCCCCTGTATCCGTTGAATCAAAAAACAGGCCGTACCCTAAGCATAACGCGCTGCGGTAGGCAGCGCGTCATAGGGTCATATGGGGTGGGTAAAGGGACTCGAACCCTCGACCCTCGGAACCACAATCCGATGCTCTAACCAACTGAGCTATACCCACCATATTTTGTTTCGCTAGCGGAATTTGGCACGCCAGGAGGGATTCGAACCCCCGGCCTACTGCTTAGAAGGCAGTTGCTCTATCCGGCTGAGCTACTGGCGCATATCAATTCCGGCAACCCGATGCCTGAAAGAAGTGGAGCGGGTGATGGGAATCGAACCCACGTGTTCAGCTTGGAAGGCTGACATTCTACCATTGAACTACACCCGCGGGTTTTTCTGACGCTTAAACAGTATAACAATGAATGCGGATTTTGTCAACAGATTTTTTTATTTTCTTTCAAGAAAATTTTATCGGCCATATTGAAAAATTTCAAAAAGCGGTTTGCACGTCATCAAAAGGGCATAAGGGAATGGTATACTGAAAGCATGAAGGGGGGATGCAGCGTGGGATACACGATTTTACTGGCGGAGGATGAGCCTGCCATGCGTGAGGTGGTTGCCGACTATTTTACCGAAAAGAGCGGCGGCGCGATGACGGTGGTGGCAGCGCCAGATGGTGACACCGCACTCACTTTCATTGAGCAGCGTGCGTTCGATTTGCTGCTGCTCGACGTGATGCTGCCGGGAACGGACGGCTTTGCGCTGTGCCGTGTGGCGCGGCAGCGGGGGGATATGCCCATCCTGTTCGTCACGGCACGTGAGGACGAGCAGGACAAGCTGCACGGCTACGGCCTCGGCGCAGATGACTATGTGGTCAAGCCGTTTTCGCTGGCGGTGCTGTACGCTAAGGCGCAGGCGCTGTTGCGCCGCGCCAAGGGGTTGACGCAGGGAGATGTGCTGGCGGCGGGTACGCTTGTTCTCGACCCCGCGCGCGGCACGGTGACGGTAGGCGGGCAGCCGGTTGCGCTGCCGCCCAAAGAATTTGCGTTGCTGCGGGCGCTGATGGAGCGCAAAAACCGCGTGCTGACGCGCGACGAGCTGTTAAATCTCGCGTGGGGCTGGGATTTTGACGGCACAGACCGCGTCGTGGACAGTCACATCAAAAAGCTGCGAAAAGCGCTTGGTGCGCACGCGGGTTGTATCAAAACTGTGGTCAAGCAAGGCTACAAATTGGAGGTGGATGGAGATGAAAAGCAAGCATAGGAATTTCTGGAGTTTCTTCTGGCGCGTGAGCGCGGGGTTTTTGGCGTTTTATCTGGCGGTGATGGGCGTGTTCACCTATGTGACGGCACAGCGCAAGCTGGACGAGGCGCGCGAAACGCGCGGTGACTACAATGAGTTGCTGGATACAGCTAATCACGAAACGGAGCAAGGAGAGATCGGATACGGCAGGATGCAATATTACATCTGCAACCAGGAAACGCAGCCGCTGACAATGGTCGGTATTTTCGACAAAGAGCGCAATTTGCTTGCGGCGTCGGGCAATTATTACAGCCTGGGGACGGGACTGTATCTCGATTTGGAGCGTTGGCTGACTGAGGAAGAGGTGTTTCAGCTCATCCGGTTAGAGCAGGAAAGCCGCAAAGCGTACCCGGTGAAAACCGGCAATACCTTTCACAAGCTGTATTATCAGGGCTGGCAGGACAACGGTATGTTCATTCCCTACCGGCTGACCTATACCACATCCGAGTATCATGTGCTCGAGGACGGCGGAATTATGGAAACCGAACTGGACGGCGAAACCGTGCTGATGGAGCGCCAGCCGGATATCGACACCAGCGGCCTGTTCTGGAACGACCAGCCGTTTGAATGTCTGATGGGTCATATCCCCGATAACTTCACGTTATCGGGATTTGATGTGGAGGACGGCGTTTCGGGCTATGTTAAGGTGCGGGATTCTGAGGAATTGGCGCAGATGCGTACACGCATGATGACGTTGGCGCAGGGCGTGGAGAATATGAATTTTGTCATCGGTGCATGGAACGAGAATAATACGATTTTCCATTATTATGTGGAGGTTGGCAGCTATCTCGGACAGGATATGGTCACCATGGAGCCGACGGACTATTCTATGGTTTACATCTGGTCGTACTATCCGCTGCGCGACGCGATGGATGAGCTGAAGACGGTTTACGGGATGAGCTTGTTGGCCATGCTGACCATGTCCGCTATTCTGGCCCTCGCACTGCTGCGCGTCTGGCGCAAGCAGGAGCGCGTCGAGCAGGCGCGCCGCGACACAACCGCTGCGCTCGCGCACGAGCTGAAAACGCCGCTGTCTGTGCTGTCCGCGACCGCCGAGCTGCTCTCCGACGACATGGCGCAAGATAAGCGCGCGCACTATCTGGATGTCATCCGGCAGCAGGCGCAGCGCATGGACGGCAGCGTGCGGCACATGTTGGAGCTGTCCCGGCTGGAGGCGGGCGTGAAAGCCTTGCGGCGTGCGCAGGTGACTCTCTCCGCCCTGGTGCGTGAGCGGCTGGATGCCGCCGTCCCGCCGGACAGCCGTCTGCACACGTCGGTTGTGGTGGATGGACCAGATGAGGCCGAGGCCGACCGCGCGCTGCTTATCCGTGCGCTCGACGCATTGCTCGAGAATGCGGTGCAGCACACCCCGCCGGATGGCAGCATCACCGTGCGCATCGAGAAAGGCGTGTGCGCGGTAATCAACACGGGTGAGGCAATTCCTCCCGCAGCGCTGCCTCGCTTGTGGGAGGCGTATTATCAGGCTGATTCGGCACGCAGCAAACAGGGCGACGGGCTGGGGCTGTCGATTGCAAAAACCGTATTCGACCTGCACGGTTACGCCTATGGTGCAGAGAATACACCCGCAGGGCCGCGTTTCTGGTTCCGTTTCGGCAAGGCATGATAGACGCTTGTCCATGCGTCAAACATTTTTCCTTTTTGTGCAGATTACGCTTGAGAATTGTGACCAAATGGGGTAAACTGGTAGTACAAATAAAACGTATGATGCGCGGAAAGGGTGAGAAACATGTTTGGTTGGAATGCAGTAGGGTTCGGCGGCAATAGTGCATATGCGTCCGCATACCTCGAACAGGCCGCCGGTGCGCGCAGTATGGTGCCAATCGGTTCCGTCCAGCCTGCCCAAACCACAGCTGTCTCCCCGGTACCGGCGGTGGCTGCGGTACAGCCGGACACGGCGCAGGCCGTACCGGAGCAGGAGGGGCCTCAGCTTCCTTCTCAGCGGGAGGGCGTAGACCCGGTTGAATGGGCTGTCCGTGGCCGTATTCAGTATGCCGATGGCACTGGTCAGGCGGCATCCGAGGATGCCGCTGCGGCGGAAGGACAGGCCGCGTCGGAAACCAAGTCTGCGCAAGAGGTCATGGAGGAAAGCGAGTGCCAGACCTGTAAGGAGCGCAAATATCAGGATGGTTCGGATGACCCCGGCGTTTCGTATAAAACGCCAACCAATATCGCCCCTGAGGCGGCGGCTTCCGCTGTTCGCAGCCATGAGCAGGAGCATGTAAGCCGGGAGCAGTCCAAGGCACAGCAGGAAGGTCGGGAGGTAGTCAGCCAGTCAGTCACGATACATACCGCTATCTGCCCCGAGTGCGGCAGGGTTTACGTCTCCGGCGGCACGACCCGCACCACCACGCGTCAGGAGAAAGCTGCGCAGATGTATCAGCAGCAGGAGCAGGCACCCAGCCAGTTCCAGTCTGTGGCATAAGAGAAAACAGCCGGTCCGGAAACCGGCTGTTTTTTGCTGTCTGCTGGTATCCGATATAAAAAGCCACCCGTTCGGGTGGCTTTTTCGCGTTATTGCAGGTTAATGGTGACCGCCTGATCTTCGAGCAATTCCAGATCGTCGTCCGGCTGCCAGAAGCATACGCTGGTGATCTGTGCGATCTGCTCAGGTGTTGCGTCGGGGTATTCGATCGTCGTGATGCACAGGCTGTTTTCGCGATCATACGCATAGTCGATATAGCAGTCGGCATCCAGTTCCGTGCCGTCCGCATTCAGCAGGAAGAATTGCGCGTTGCTTTCCGTGATCGGGCCATGGAAAGAGAACGTTGCAACGGCGCGGTGCTCGCCAACGTCCAGACTTTCGAGCGTATAGCCGCCCGTGCTGTCATCGGTCAGCGGCAGGCTGTCCAGCGTACCCTTGACCTCGTGTGAGCGATACGGGCCAATGCAGGGAATCAGCGTGACCGACTGGGTATCCATCCCTGCGCCGAGGAACTCGAAGCTGTTGGACGCGCGGCTGATACCACCGCCGACGCTGCCGTTCGAGATGACCGGCAGGTAGTTGCCCTTGTCGTCGCGCAGGACAAAATTGGTCATGGGAGCCTCCGCCTGTTCGCTCAGCGTGATGGTCGAGCCGAACGGCGAGATCGAAACACGCTCAATGCGTGGTTCATAGTGCATATGATAGGTTTGCCCGTCATATTCTGTGGAAAAATCGACGGTGAAATCCTGCTTCGGTTCGACGGTCAGCGTTTCGACTGCGACCGCGCTCTTGTCTACCGACATCTCGAATCGGAAATTAGCTATGCTAATGTTGGCTGCGCCACGCGCTTGTAGCAGTAAATCGAACTGGTCAGGCAGCTCCTCCTTCAGTACGATGCGGTTTACACCTGTTAGAGTATATTCGTCTGGCATGGTTGTCTCGTTTTCGATTGTACCGGTCGTGTCGAGCTGCTTTCCATTGACTTCTACAGAGAAGAAAGGCGCAGTCCAGTCGATACGGGTAGAAAGCGGGACGTTTTCGCGGTTTATTACCTCGATTGGTGTTTTGCTTTTGAGCGTATAGAACACCAGCATATAGCTGTCATCCACGGCGATATTGTCGATGGTGAGCGTCTGGTCGCCGTTGGTGTCGCTCATGCCGACGGCGGCGTTGTATTTCTCGTATTTGCCCTGATATTCGGTATACTCCGAGCCGCTGTTTTGCGTAAAGTAGCCGATGGCGTTGCGTGCCATTTCCAGCACGGTCGGCGCTGCCGCCGCCGCTCCAACCACCAGCGCAGCGGCAATGCCGATACAGACGGCGGTGCGCGGTGCGCGGCGCTTTTTGATGGGAGTCACCTGCTCCGGCAGGTCGTGCAAGAGCGCGTCCATGCGCTCGTCAAAGCCCTTGGGAATCGGGCTGTCCTCGCGCTGTGCGCGCGCCTTGAGCTTTTCGTCAAATGTCATGTCTCATTCCTCCTCCAGCAGCGTGCGCAGGCGGTTTCGCGCGCGGGATAGGCGGCTGCGCACTGTCCCTTCGCGCACGCCAAGCGTTTTTGCAATCTCGGCGGTCGTCATATCCTCATAATAGAACAGTACGGTCGCTACGCGGTAGTCCTCGGGCAGGGCGCACACCGCGTCCCATAGGGTAAAGTCGTGCTTATCCTCTGCGCCGCCGGCAAGCGGCTCCAAGTCGTCCGTATAGGTCACACGCGCGCTGCGGCGGTGGTGCTCATAGGCGCAGTTGACCGTAATTATAATCAGCCAGCCCTTGAGCGCTTTCTCGTCGCGCAGTCGCCCGAAGGCCTGCCACGCGCGCAAGATGGCTTCGCTGACTGCGTCCTCCGCATCTGCGTTGCTCGCAAGCATCGCGCGGGCGGCGCGGTACATCGCGCGGCGGTGTTCGGTCACAGCGGCGGTAAAGCGCTCACGCGGGTCGTCCTGTATCTGGCTTAGCAGCATTTCCATTGTATCACCTCGTCTCGTTGTCCGGACACTTTAAGGATGCACGGAGGCGGGGGATTGTTCCCGGAGAAGAAGAAAAAATTTGCCGCCGGACCAAAGCCCGGCGGCATTGTATTAAATCGTGTCGATGATGAGCTTGCCGTCCTCGGCGCGTAGATAGGCACCCTTGAGCGGCTGTTCGCCCGTGACGATGGCAGTCGCCAGCGGGTTTTCCACCTCTTTTTCAATCAGGCGACGCAGGTTGCGCGCGCCGAATTTGAGCGAGAAGGATTTTTCGACCAGCCAGTCGAGCAGGCTGTCGTCCCACGTCAGGCGGATATCCTTATCAGCCAGATTGTCGCGCAGTTCGTTCAGCATGATGACCGAGATGCGGCGGAAGTCCGCTTCAGTGAGCTGATTGAAGGCGATAATTTCGTCGATGCGGTTTAAGAACTCGGGGCGCATGATGTCCTCGAGCGCCTTCATCGCGCGCTCACGGCTCTGCTGGCTGACCGTGCGGCCGAAGCCTGCGGGCGCGCCGCCGGTCTGCGAGCCGGCGTTCGAGGTCATGACAATGACCGTGTTTTCAAAGCTGACCACGCGGCCCTGCGCGTCGGTCAGACGGCCGTCGTCAAGAATTTGCAGCAGTGCGTTGAGAACATCCGGATGTGCCTTTTCGATTTCATCGAACAGCACGACCGAGTACGGACGGCGGCGGATTTTTTCCGTCAGCTGACCGGCCTCATCATAGCCGACATAGCCCGGAGGTGAACCGATCAGGCGGGAGACCGTGTGTTTTTCCATATATTCCGACATATCCAGTCGCACCAGCGCGTCCGGCGAGTCGAACAGGTCGAGCGCAAGCTGCTTGACCAGTTCGGTCTTGCCCACGCCGGTCGGGCCGACGAACAGGAAAGACGCAGGTTTGCGCTTGGGGCTGATGCCCGCGCGCGAGCGGCGGATGGACGCGCAGACCGCGTCGACCGCTTCGTCCTGTCCAATGACATGGCTTTTCAGGCGCTCCTCCATGCCGCGCAGACGCGCGGACTCTTTGGCCGCGACCTTGGCAGCCGGGATACCGGTCCACAGCTCAATGACCGAGGCAAGCATCTGCTCGTCGACTGTGGGCGCGGGCTTACACATCAGCTCATGCAGCCGGCTTTCGACCTGTAGCAGCCGCTGACGGCAGGACGCGATGCGGGCGTAGGTGTCCTCCTGCTCATCGCGTGCACTCGACTGGGTCAGCAAGTCAAGCTGGGTTTGCAGGCCCTCCAGTTCGGTTTGCAGCGCGGGGATTTCGGACAGCTGCGGCGAATCCAGGTTGAGCCGCGAGCATGCTTCATCGATAAGGTCGATGGCCTTGTCGGGCAGGAAACGGTCGGTGATATAGCGCTCACTCATTTCGGCGGCACGGCGGCAGATATCGTCCGGCACCTGTACGCCGTGGAAAGTCTCATAATACGAGCGGATGCCTTTGAGGATTTCGGTTGTCTCTGCGACCGACGGCTCCCCGATATACACCGGCTGGAAGCGTCGCTCGAGCGCGGCGTCCTTCTCAATGTGCTTGCGGTACTCCTTGAGCGTCGTTGCGCCGATGACCTGAATATCGCCGCGGGCAAGCGCGGGCTTTAAGATATTCGCGGCGTTCATCGAGCCTTCCGAGTCGCCTGCGCCGACAATATTATGCACCTCGTCGATAACAAGGATGATATTGCCGAGTTTTTTTACCTCGTCAATCAGACCCTTCATGCGGCTCTCAAACTGGCCGCGGAACTGCGTACCCGCGACAAGTGCGGTCAGGTCGAGCAGATGCACTTCCTTATTCCGCATCTTGAATGGGATGCGCCCCTCGTTGATGCGCACGGCCAACCCTTCCGCAACAGCCGTTTTGCCGACGCCCGGCTCGCCAATCAGACAAGGGTTGTTCTTTTGGCGGCGGTTGAGAATCTGAATGACGCGGTCGGTTTCGCGGTCGCGGCCGACGATGTGGTCGATTCGACCTTCTGCGGCTTTGCGTGTCAGGTTTTCACAGTAGTTATTCAGGTATTTGCGCTTCTTGTCATCACGCGGAGGCGCCTGCGTGCGTGTGCGCGCGCCTTCTCCACCGCGCAGCGGCCGCTGCGGCGGCAGCGACGAAGGAGCAGGCGGATTGGAAATGGGGTCGGTTTCGTGCGGCGCGTCGTCGTCCGATCCGTCCGCACCGGCGGTGACCAGGTCGTTTAAGTCGGACAGCGATCCGATTTCACTCGAAAGGGCTTCGAGGTCATCCTCGGTGATGCCCATTTGTTCCATGATGTTGTCGAGTGGCTTGACGCCCAGCTCGCGCGCGCACTTGAGGCACAGCCCCTCCTGCGTGGTCTTATCCGGGCCTTCGATTTTGGTGATAAACACCACTGCGATGTTCTTTTTGCACCGCGAGCACATTGGCATATTCATAAGAAAAACTCCTTTTGGGAAGTGGGAAAACAAAATCAGATGGCGACCGGCAGCACGTCAATCAGCGCCGCCAGCAGCAGACTGTGGGAAACCCGTTCGGGAGACAGCCAGCCGAGCGGGGAATAGGCAATGGGATAGACCCACCAGACGCCCAGTAATATCAAAGAAATCAGCACAGCGCCGGCCACAAGCCCAACCGCACCGCCCGCCAGCGAATCGAGAATGCCAAGCGGGGTCAGATGTGCGATAGCGTGCAGACTTTTGGCGGCTAGGCCAACCAGCCAGCCGAACAGAATACAAAATAGGATGAGCAGCAGTACGAACGCCACACTTTCTGCCATGGAGACAGCGGCTTCGGTCGCGGTCTGACGCAGCGCGTCCAACGCGCCGACAGCGCCGCTCACGCCCGCCCGTTTTTCAAATATATCACCGACAATTGGAGTGACAACCCATTCCGAAACATAGGGCGCGGCAGCACGGGCCGCAAAAAAGGCGGCGGCTACCGCGATTACGCGGCCGACCAATCCGGTAAGCGCACCGAAAAAACCGCGCAGGAAACCCAGAATGAGATTGATAAGCAAAACTGCCAGAATAATCAGGTCGGGCAGGTTGCACAGGTCGGTGAGAACGGATAAAACGTCAGTTGGCATTGGTAACTTCCTCGGAATGTTCGGAATGCGCGGTAAATAGACGCGCATTTTTGGTGTAAAGAGCGCATACGGTGCCGTCGTCGGTCAGCAGTACGCGACGCGCGCCCACCGCTTCGGTATTGCGCCACTGGGGACGGAATGACGTATCATAAACGGTCACGCCAGAAGCGCTCAGAACGGCTGTTCCCGCTGCGGAAATCGCCAGCGCGGAGGGCTCCTCCGCCAGCGCGTAGGGGCCGGACAGCGTGCCGCCGCGTATCGTATACAGGTCGCTGCGCGCGCCGCCCGAATAGGAGCGTGTGGCAATGGCCAGCATGTTGTCGTGTGCGGTCAGAGAGATGAGGTCGCTGGAAGCGATGGTGAGCGTGTGCTCGGTTTCACCGCTGCGGTCTATCAGGTACAATCCATCGTCGCACAGAACGGCGGCGGTATTGCTTTCCGGATAGCAAAGCGCCATGCCAAGCGTATCCTCCAGCGTCGCTTTTGCATCGAGCGAACCGCTGGACACATCATAGAACAGCACGTAGGAGTTGAGCGCGACGCCATCCTGCTGGAAGGCAAGTGCGGCGAGCGTTTTGCCGTCCGGGGACAGATCAGCCGATACGATATAGTATTCCGAGGACTGGTATTTGAATACCTCCTTGCCGGAGGTGTCATAGACAGCGACTGCAGTACGGTAGCCTTGTTCGTCGGTCACCAGTACAAATCGCCCGTCCTGCCCGATGCTGCCGGTAAGGATTGCAGAGTCGAGGGTCAGCTCGGCCACCGCTGAAGCGGAGTTGGTCAGCACCGCCTGCATGCCGCCGCGGTCATATACCAGCACATAATCGTCGCTGGCCTCCACTACAGGGGAGGAATATCCCAGCGTGTATTTCATCGTGGTCACGCTGCCGGGGCGCGCAAGGAACAGGGAATCGTTGTCCGCATAGGCAATGCCCGCTTCAAACAGCGCGGCATCCGAAAACGTGCCGTTTTCATAATTGATGGTGGTGATGTCCCCCTCGTGCTGTTTAAACCCTGCCACCGCATATTCCGCAAGACTGCGGATGGAGGTGGGGGAGAACAGCCGGTAGTTGGAGAGCAGGAACAGGAACGTGCAGACCACCAGCAGCCAGCCGCATACCGAGCGCAGCAGCGCGGTTAAGCGTACGCGAGGGTCCTTGCTTTCGCGCAGCAGACGGCGGCGCTCCTTCCGTGAGGACGGGAAACGGATGATATTCTGTTTGGACTTGGTGGGCTGTTGTTCGCTCATGTTGTTCCGTCTCCTCATTGTATCGCGTTTGGGGGTGGAAAATGTGAATAAAAAATAAATTATCCGAAAGCCGCTTACGCATCCAGATGGAAGCGGGCAAGCTCGGGGGTGTGCTCGTACCACAGCCGGTTCATGAACAGGCCGCAGGCGGGCAGGGTAGGGCCGGCCTGCTCGCGGTCGCCCGCGCGCAGAATAGCGGTCACGTCGTCCGGCGTCAGCTTGCCGCCGCCGACATAGGTCAGTGTGCCCGCGATGGCACGCACCATATTATAGAGAAAGCCGTCCCCGCATACACGGATGCGGATTAAGTCGTCCGCCGGCTCGACCTCGCACCAGAAGATGGTGCGCACCGTGCTTTTGACCGGCGTGCCCTGACTGCGCACAGCGGCAAAGTCCTGTTTCCCGACAAAGCGCTGCGCGCCGGCCTGCATGCGCTCGATGTTGAGCGGATAGTTGTATCGGTAGGCGTAGCGCGCGTGGAACGGGTTGCGCAGGGTGGACGGGAAAATATAATAGGCGTATTCCTTTTTGGTACAGTCAAAGCGCGCGTCAAAGTCTTCCGGCACCTCTACTGCACCCGAAACCGCGATATCCTCCGGCAGAAAGCTGTTGAGCGCATAGGGCAGGCGGTCCATCGGGATGGTGCAGTCCGCTTTGAAGTTTGCGACATAACGGCGCGCGTGCACGCCTGAGTCCGTGCGCCCGACGCCGGAAACATGCACCTTCTGGCCGAGCAGCCGAAAAACCGCGGTTTCCATGGATTCCTGAATGGACGGGCCGTTTTTCTGTATCTGCCAGCCATTGTAGGCCGTTCCGTCGTAGGACAAAATCACTGCAATGTTCATAGGCCGTACCGCCGGAGCAGAAGAATCGCCGCGAACATCGCCGCGCAGATCAGCATCGCGCAGATATCCACACGGGCGATTTTGAGTTGCCGCATGCGAGTGCGGCCCACATCGCCGCGGTACAGCCGGCACTCCATGGCGGTAGCCAGTTCGTCCGCGCGGCGAAATGCCGAGATAAACAGCGGCACCAGAATGGGAATCATGGCTTTTGCCCGCTGCACCAGACTGCCGGATTCAAAATCCGCACCGCGCGCTTTCTGCGCCGAGATGATTTTCTCGGTCTCCTCGATAAGCGTGGGGATAAAGCGCAGCGCAATCGACATCATCATGGATAGCTCATGCACGGGAGCGTGCAGCTTTTTGAGCGGCGAAAGCAACCGCTCCAAGCCGTCGGTCAGCTGGATAGGGCTGGTCGTATAGGTCAGCATCGAGGTTGCAATAATCAGCAGCATCAGGCGGATGACCATGAAAATCGCTGTGCGGATGCCCTCACGGCTGATATGCAGAAAGCCCCACTGCCAGATATACTCACCCGGTGTATAGAACAGGTTGAGTACCGCTGTGAAAGCGACAATGAACAGAATCGGTCGCAGTCCGCGCACAACCAGCTTGGGGGAGATGCGCGAAATGCCGATGATAATAGCTAGAAATGCGACAATCAGCGCATAGGAAATCGGCCCTTCTGCAAGGAAGAGCAGTACGATGAACGCGACCGTCAGCACAATTTTGACGCGGGGATCGAGTCGGTGCACGGCGCTGTCGCCGGGGAAAAACTGACCGATGGTAATATCCTTGAGCATCAGCGCGCGCCCCCTTTCGCTTTGCAGGCGCGCAGTGCGTCCAGCGCCTGCTGCACCGTATAGACCGAGGTGTCCACGTCATACCCGCGTTTTTTCAGCTCCAGCATCACCTTGGTAATCATCGGGATGTCAAGTCCTGCCGCGATAATTTCATTTGCGTGCGAAAACACCGCGCGCGGCGTGTCGCAGAACAGGACTTTCGCGTGATTCATCACGAGCAGGCGGTCAGCCAGACCCGCGATGTCCTCCATCGAGTGCGACACAATCAGAACGGTTGCGCCCGACTGCTGGTGGTAGTCGCGGATAAGACCTAGGATTTCATCGCGGCCCTGCGGGTCAAGGCCTGCGGTTGGCTCGTCCAGCACGAGCACTTCCGGCCGCATGGCAAGAATGCCCGCAATGGCGACGCGGCGCTTTTGTCCGCCGGACAGCGCAAACGGCGACTGGTTCGCCATGCTTTCGTCCAGCCCGACCGCGCGCATGGATTCGATGACACGCTCATCGATCTCGGATTGCTTCAGCCCCATGTTGGTCGGGCCGAAGGCGATATCTCGGGCAATCATCTCCTCAAACAGCTGATATTCCGGGTACTGGAATACCAGACCGACGCGAAAGCGCGTTTCTCTGGCGCATTTGCCTTTTTCGTTCCAGATGGATTGACCGCCCAGCAGCACTTCGCCTTCATCGGGCTTTAAAAGACCGTTAAAATGTTGAATGAGCGTACTTTTTCCCGAACCGGTGTGGCCGATAACGCCCAGAATTTCGCCTTTTTCGATTTTCAAGTCGACGTGGTCGAGCGCTTTGCGCTCAAAAGGGGTGCCTGCGCCATAGATATGGGTCAAGCCCCGTGTTTCCAGAATGGTTGACAAAGGATTCGTCCTCCCGTGTGTCAAAAATCAGTGGGCGCACGCCTCACTGTAGGTAGGTTTCGAGGATGTTGGTGCACTCATCCACAGAAAGCGCGTCAATCGGTAAATCCGCGCCGTCCTGCCGGTCGAGGTCGTACAGCACCTCGATGGTCTGCGGCACGGTCAGCGACGCGGCGCGCAGCGTGTCCACCTGCGTGAAAATTTCGCGCGGCGTGCCGTCCATCAGCACATTGCCCTGGTGCATGACCACCACGCGCCCGGCCTGCACGGCCTCGTCCATATGGTGGGTAATCAAAATGACCGTGATGCCGAATTTGCGGTTCAGTTCGCGCACAACCGCCATCACCTCGCGCCGGCCCTGCGGGTCGAGCATAGCGGTCGGCTCGTCGAGCACGACGCAGCGCGGCATCATGGCAATCACACCCGCAATGGCCACGCGCTGCTTTTGTCCGCCGGACAGACGGTGCGGCGCCTGCGCGCGGTATTCGTACATGCCGACAGCCTTGAGCGCTCCGTCCACGCGTTTGCGGATTTCTGCGGGTGGAATGCCCATGTTTTCGAGAGCAAACGCCACATCCTCCTCAACCACGGTCGCAACCAACTGATTGTCCGGGTTTTGGAACACCATCGAGACGGTCTTGCGCACCTCATAGGTGTTGTTCTCGTCCCGCGTGTCCATCATATCCACATAGCATACGCCGCCGGTCGGCAGGCGGATGGCGTTGAAACACCCTGCGAGCGTGCTTTTGCCCGAGCCGTTGTGCCCCAGCACCGCGACGAATTCGCCGCGCTGGATGGACAGGTTCACACCCTTGAGCACGGGTACGGCAAGCTGCCCTTCCTCGACGGGGTAGGCGTATTGCAGGTTTTCGGTTTTGATGATTTCAGACATCGCTTTTCGTCCTTGCAAAAAATTAGAATTTCGGTCGGTTGGATTCGTTGATGGCATCCTTAACCGCCTTTTTAATAACAAAATACAGCAGCAGCAGGCCGATAGCCATCGGCACAAAGGCGACAATCAGTGAGAAAAGAACATTGGTAAAATGAAGCATGGAAGGCATAACATTCAACTCCTTATCTCTCTATCCCGGTTGATGGTTGTCTGTTTCAGGTTTCTGCGATAAACCGCGCGCTTGAGCCGCACGGCAACGTCAGTCCGGTTGCCTCGACCGGCAGGCCAAGCTCCTGCGCTTCAATGTGTCCCGCGGCGCGCTTTGCCGCCGTGATGCCCAGCAGATAGGCCATCACCGACGGGGCCAGCCCGGTCGAATAGCTGGAAATCAGCACAAACAGAGGATTATCCGACAAAACACCCATGGTCAGCTCGACGAAGTCGGCCACGTCCTCTTCGATTTTCCACGTTTCACCCGAAGGGCCGCGTCCGTAGCTCGGCGGGTCCATGATGATGGCGTCGTATTTGCGGCCGCGCCGAATTTCGCGCTGAACGAACTTTTTGCAGTCATCCACAATCCAGCGGATGGGCCGTTCAGCAAGGCCGCTGGACGCGGCGTTTTCACGCGCCCACTGCACCATACCCTTGGACGCATCCACATGGCAGACCGACGCGCCTGCGTTCGCCGCCGCAAGCGTCGCGCCGCCCGTGTAGGCAAACAGGTTGAGGACGCTGACCGGACGGCCTGCGCCCCGCACCATGCGGTCGATAAAGTCCCAGTTGGCGGCCTGCTCGGGGAATAGGCCGGTGTGCTTGAAGCTCATGGGCTTGAGCTGAAAGGTCAGGTCGCCGTAATGGATCGCCCACTGCTCGGGCAGCTTGCGAATCTCCCATTGTCCGCCGCCTGCCTTGGAGCGGTGATAGATGGCGTTCGGCTTGTCCCAGGCGCGACAGCCCTCTGCCCGCGGCCAGATGGCCTGCGGGTCGGGGCGCACCAGCACCTGATTGCCCCATCGCTCCACCTTTTCGCCGCCGCCGCAGTCGATAACGGCGTATTCTTTCCAGTTGTTTGCGATCCACATAAAAGATATCCCTCATTCAGATGTGAGATTTACACAATATATCAGTCTCTATTCTAACACCAAACTGCGGCGCGTGCAATCAAAAAAGAAGCGCAGCTAAAATCGTGGCTTTAGGTAAAACAGCAAAAAAAGCGCACATACCCGCTCCAAGCGGGTATGTGCGCACAAGGGGGAAAAGTGCTTAGGCTTTGTTTTCGGATGTATGGGACAAGCGGCGAGCGATGACGATGAACATGACGATACTCATGACTACCGAGAACAGGTCGGCAACCGGCTGGGAGAAAATGATGCCGGTCATGCCGAGATAAGCGCCCGCAATGATGACGCAAGGGACGAAAATGAAACCTTGACGGCTGACAGCCAGCACCAGAGCCGCGGCTGCGCGACCCATCGCCTGTAGGGCGTTTTGCAGCACGAACATGATGCCCAGCACCGGTGCGGAGAACATCAGCGCGCGCAGCATGGGCACGCCTGCTTCAATAACGGCAGCGTCGTCAATAAAGATGGAAATAATCGAATCGGCGGTAAACCAGTAGATAACGGTCAGAATCACGCCCATAATGGTCGTGCAGACAGCCGAGAAGTTGACTACGCCGCGTACACGGCGGATGTTGTTTGCGCCGTAGGCAAAGCCGATGAGCGGCTGCACACCCATCGCAAGGCCAAGCTGGACGAACACCACCAGCATGTTGGCTTTCATGGCAACGCCCATGCCCGCGACTGCATTGTCGCCGTAGCCGGCAAGGTATTTGTTGAGCAGGATGTTGGACAGGCTCATCAGAATGTTGTTGAGCGAGGCCGGCAGGCCGATGGAGATCACGCCGCCGATGATGCCGCGCACGGCGAAGTCGCGCGGGTGGATGGACAGCACGGTTTTGCCGCGCAGAAAGTAGAACAGGTAGAAAAAGCAGGCGCAGATGTTGCCAATGACCGTTGCAATGGCTGCGCCCGCAACGCCCCAGCCCAGTGCGAGAATCATAATGGGGTCAAGGATGATATTGACCACCGTGCCGACCATATTGCCAATCATGGAGGCGGTGGCTGCGCCCTCGCCGCGAATCAGGTTGCAGAAGCCGTTAGCGAAAATGATAAATGGCGCGCCGAGCGAAATCCAGAACAGGTAGTCGCGGGCATAACCAATGGTGTATTCACTGGTGCCGATGACCGACAGGATGAACGGCATGGCGGCAAGAAACACGAAAATCATAATTACGCCCCAGATAAGCGAACCGTAGCAGCAGAACGCGCTGACCTTTTTGGCGCGTTCGCCCTCATTTGCGCCCAGCAGGCGAGAGATGAGAGACGAACCGCCGATACCGAACATGTTGCCGAAGGCCATCAGGATGAGAAACACCGGCGTTGCCACCGAAACCGCCGCCACCTGATTGGCGTCGCCCGTCTGGCCGACGAAAAAGGTGTCGACCATGTTATACAGTACGACCACCAGCATGCTCAGCATGGTTGGCACGGCCATTTGCGCGACAGCCTTGGGGATAGGGGCATCACGGAATACAGAATCGCTATTATTTCTCATTATATTACCTCCTGTAATTATATAAATGTAGGTAGCTACATAAATGGACGAAAAAATATCAGCCCTCGCTGATATTGCGGTAGACGCGGGACAGATATTCTTCCAGCTGTGCCATTTCCGCCTCGGAAAAGCCGCGGGACGCCTGCGCGTCCAGATACAGGCGGATGTCGTTCATGACGCGCTGTACCTCGCTGAACTTGTCCGTCAGCCGGACGATACGGCAGCGGCGGTCGCGTTCGGATACAGCGGTTGTAACAAAGCCCTTGTCCTCCAGCCGCCGCAGGAAGCCGATCACGGTCGGGTGCTTGAGTCGGAAATGCTGGCCAATGTCCTGCACGGTGGTTTCTTGTTCACCGCGCATGTTTAGGTACAGCAGCACGTCGCTCTGCGCGCAGGTCAGGCCAAGCGGGCGCAGTGCCGCGTCCGCGTGCGCCATGAATTGAATGCTGATCATTTTGATGTATTCGCCGGGAAATACCGGACTGCCCAATAGATATCCTTCCCTTCATTAAGTAGCTTGCTACATAAATTTTAACAGGATAGTTTCCTGCTGTCAACGGATTGTAAACAGTTTCGGCGGAACGCGCAGACCGCCCGCAAAGCGGGCGGTCTGGATTGTGCAGTTTTGCGTAAATGTTGATTATTTTTTACGTTTGGCCTTGGCCCAACCTTTTTTCTTTGGTGCGGTTGGGCGGTGTGCCGCAGGACGCACGCTCTTGCCGGATTTTGCCGCACGAGCGGACGATACAGGCGGCTTTTCGCCGCGTGCGGGTCGAATCAGACAGTCCTTACCAAAGCCAATCAGGTCCTCGCGGCCGGCCTTTTTGAGCGCGGCGAGCACAATCGGCCGCTTGTCCGGACGCCGCCATTGCAGCAGCGCGCGCTGCATGGCCTTTTCCTCAGGCGTTTTGGCAACATAGACCGGCTTCATCGTGCGTGGGTCGATTTCAGTGTAGTACATCGCGGTCGACAGCGTGCCCGGTGTGGGATAGAAATCCTGCACCTGCTCGGGCATATAGCCGACGCGGTTGAGGTATTCCGCCAGCAGAATTGCGTCGTCCAACGTCGCGCCGGGATGTGAGCTCATCAGATAGGGGACAAGGTACTGCTTGCGGCCGAGTTTCTGGTTGATGCGGGCGTATCGCTCACGGAATTTTTCATATACGGAAAATGATGGTTTGCCCATATAATACAGAGCGTTATCACTCATGTGCTCAGGCGCAACCTTGAGCTGGCCCGAAATATGGTGTTCGACCAACTCCCGGAAAAAAGCGTCGTTGCGGTCAGCCATCATATAATCATAGCGCAGGCCGGAGCGCACGAATACCTTTTTGATGCCTTCGATTTGGCGCAGCTCACGCAGCAAATTGAGGTAGTCCGTGTGGTCGGCTTCGAGGTTTTTGCAGGCGGTGGGGAACAGGCAGCGCTTGTTTTTGCACAAGCCGTGCTCCTCCTGCATTTTGCAGGACGGGAAGCGGAAGTTGGCCGTCGGCCCGCCGACATCGTGGATATAACCCTTGAAGCCGGGCATCCGCACGATTTGTTTGGCTTCCGCAATCACGCTTTCGTGGCTGCGCGCCTGAATATACCGCCCCTGATGGAAGGCGAGTGCGCAGAAGTTGCACGCGCCAAAGCAGCCGCGGTTGTGGATGATGGAGAACTGCACTTCCTGAATTGCGGGCACGCCTCCCAGCGCCTCATAGGACGGGTGATAGGTGCGCATGTAGGGCAGGGCATAGACGTGATCCATTTCTTCCGTGGTCAACGGACGGGCGGGCGGGTTTTGAACGAGTACGCGCTTTCCGTGGCGCTGCAAAAGCGTTTTGCCGCGCACCGCGTCCTGCTCGTCGTATTGGAGCTTGACCGAGCGGGCGTAGTCCGGCTTGCTCACGCACACGTCCTCGTAGGACGGACACTCTACCGCATTTTCCAAGCCGAATGCGTCATGCGCCATATAGGCCGTACCACGTACCCCGACGCAAGCGTCCGCTCCCTTTTTGCCGTGTTTTAAGTTGTTTGCGAGTTCTACAACCGAGTGCTCACTCATGCCGAACATCAGTCCATCTGCACCGGTCGATTCCAAAATTGAGGGCATGACGCGGTCGGCCCAGTAGTCGTAATGCGCGAAGCGGCGCAGGCTGGCTTCAATGCCGCCGAGATAGATAGGCGTATCCGGGAATGCGCGCCGCGCAAGCATGGCATAGACCGTCACTGCGCGGTCGGGCCGTTTGCCGGCCTTGCCGCCGGGGGTATAAGCGTCGTCCGAGCGGCGCTTTTTGGCAGCGGTGTAGTGCGCGACCATCGAGTCGATGTTGCCGCCGTTGATGAGCACCGCATAGCGCGGGCGGCCCATGGCGACAAAGTCGCGCTCGTCATGGAAATCCGGCTGGCTGAGGATGGCGACCTTGTAGCCAGCGTCCTCCAGAACGCGCGAGATAATGGCAGTTCCGAAGGAAGGGTGGTCGACATAAGCGTCGCCCGTGACGAGCAAAAAATCGCAGTAATACCAGCCGCGATCCTGCATATCCTGCTTGTTTATCGGGAGAAAACCGTTCATCATTTTCCTTTCCCTTTACAAATAGAGGTGGTTTGGCTATTATATGGACAAGGCACTGTCGCAAACGGCAGGCGGTTGACCACACTCCATGGAAAGGAGTGTGATGTTTATGGATCAGATTTTGCAGATTGTATTGCTACTTATTCTGCTGGAAGTCATCAAGACCATAAAAAAATAACCGCCCTCCGACCAAAGATTGCGGTTATTTTTTCATAAGATAACACGTTTCTGAGGTCAACCGTCTGTCGGCGGTGCCTCTTCTACTACTCTCATTATAACGAATTTACTCCGTTTGTCAAGCCCTGCCTCAGTTATCGAGGTAGAACTGCACCAACTCCTGCATCAACTCGTCGCGGTCGATCTTGCAGATCAGGCTGCGTGCATTGTTATGGTTGGTGATGTACGTCGGGTCCTCAGAGAGGAGATAGCCCACGATCTGGTTGATCGGGTTATACCCTTTCTCCTTAAGCGCATCATATACTGCGGTCAGCGTGCGCTTCATTTCCTTGTTGGACTCGTCTACAAGGCTGAATTTTCTTGTGCCGTCAAGCATGTCTGTCTCCTTTCCGATCCTACCGGTTGGTTTTTTGCTATAAACAGCATAATACAAAACGGCCGAAAAGTAAAGTCTTATCCGCGCAAAACCGCGCCGAAATCTTTTTCCAGCGCTGCCAGTGCATTTTTCATCGCCTTATCGCACTCTTCATCCGTCAGCGTGCGGTCGGGTGCGCGCATGGACAGCGAGTAGGCAACCGACTTCTTGCCCTCGGGGATGCCCTTGCCCTTGTACACGTCGAACAGCTTAACGTTTTCCAGAATGTGGCCTGCGGCCTTTTCGATCGAGGCCTGCATGGAAGCAGCGGGTACCGCATCGTCGACCAGCACGGCGATATCGCGGGTCGAGGCCGGGAACTTGGGCAGCGGGTGATAGAGCTTGACCGGGTCAATCGCTTCAAACAGAGCGTCCAGCGGCAGCTCGGCGGCGAGTACCTCGCCGGACAGGCCATAGCGTGCGGCAACGGTCGGATGCACCGTGCCGAACACACCGACGGGCTTGCCATCGATCAAAATGTTGGCACAGCGGCCCGGATGATAGGACGGATTGCTCTTTTCCGGCATGAACTGCACGTTCTTGACGTTCAGCTCACGGCAGATGGCTTCCACCACGCCCTTAAACTGGAAGAAGGACAGGCGGCCATAGCTGCCGAGGGTGATGATTTTCTCTTCGCGCGGCAAAACGTCCGGATCGGCTTTGCCGTCCTTGACGGTTGGGATATAGACCGTGCCCAGCTCAAACAGCGACGCGGTCGGGTTGCGGTGCGCATGGTTGTGCGCCAGCGATTGCAGCATGGAGGGCAGCACGGTCGTGCGCATGACGCTGAAATCCTCGCCGAGCGGGTTGAGAATGGTCGTGGAGATGCGGCGCGGGTCGTCCTTATCCCAGCCGATCATGTCATAGAACTTCGGAGAGATGAACGAATGGCTCATCGCCTCGTCAAAACCGGCCTCCCGGCAGGTCAGCGAGACATTCTGCTCGGCCAGCTGTTTGGGCGTGTACTCGCCCTGTACCATTTCGCCCGCGTACAGCGTAGTCGGGATCTTGTCGTAGCCGTACATGCGTGCGACTTCCTCCGCCAGATCGCACATGCGCGCAATGTCTACGCGGAAGGACGGGATGATAACCTTTCCGTCCTCAACACGGAACTCGAGGCGCTCCAGATACGCCTTCTGCTCGTCGGCAGACAGGTCAAGACCGAGCAGCGCGTTCATTTTGTCCGGCTCAAAGGGCAGCGCCCTGGGGGTCAGATCGGCGGCGCATGCGTCGATGATGCCGTCTACCACCTCGCCCGCGCCCAGCATTTCGACCAGCTCGCACGCGCGCTGCACGGCGGGCATAGTCAGCGACGGGTCAAGTCCCTTTTCAAAGCGGCCGGATGCCTCGGTGCGCATGCCGAGTGCCTTGGCCGTTACGCGCACGGTTGCGCCGTGGAAGCAGGCAGACTCGAAAACGACTGTCTTGGTGTCATCCTCGATTTCCGAGTTTGCGCCGCCCATAACGCCTGCGACAGCAACCGGCTTGTCGTTGTCGCAGATGGCCAGCATCTTGTCGGTCAGGTCGTGGTCCTGCCCGTCAAGGGTCTGGATGGACTCGCCGTTGCGCGCGCGGCGCACGACAATCTTGCCGTCGGACAGGCAGGAGTAGTCGAATGCATGCATCGGCTGACCGTACTCAAGCATGACATAGTTGGTGATATCAACGATGTTGTTAATCGGGCGTACACCGCAGGCATGCAGACGCTCGCGCATCCATGCAGGGGACGGCTCGATTTTGATGTTCTTGACCAGACGCGCGGTGTAGCGCGGGCACAGGTCGGTGTCAACCACCTCAACTGACATATACTTGTTGATGTCGTCACCCGAACCCTTGACGACCGGATCCTTGACCGAGAACGGACGGTCAAAGGTCGCGGCGGTTTCGCGTGCAAGACCGATGACGCTGAAGCAGTCAGCGCGGTTGGAGGTGATTTCGAAGTCGGCAACATAGTCGTCGAGGCCGAGCACCTTCTTGATATCCTCGCCCACGGGCGTGCCTTCGGGCAGGAACAGAATGCCATTCTCGCAGGCATAAGGCACGCAGCCGTGCGTCAGTCCCAGCTCCTGGAACGAGCACATCATGCCGTTGGAGACCTCGCCGCGCAGCTTGCCCTTGGTGATTTTGACGCCGCCGGGCAGCGTGGACTTGTGCAGCGCGACCGGGCAGATTTCGCCGACCGAATCGGGGGTTACGTTGGGTGCGCCGGTGACGATCTGGATGGGTTCGCCCTGCCCCACATCGATCTGGCAGATTTTCAGGTGGTCGGAGTCCGGATGGTCGACAACCGACAGAACTTTGCCGGTCACGACGTTTTCAATCTCTGCGCCGAGGTAGTAGACCTCCTCGACCTTGGAGCCGGACATGGTCAGGCGGGCGTCATACTCCTTGGGGGTGACGCCGGAAATATCGGTGTAATCCGAAAGCCAGGAAAGCGGCAACTTCATAATAGATGAACGCTCCTTTATCGTAATGTTCAGGATATCGCGCCGTCAGGCGCGCATTTTATAAAAGCTGCAAAGCAGCCGAAAAAACCGGGAGCATGTATCACGGTTTTTTCACAAGTGCGGAGAACAGTTTCGTTTATCGCAACTTTTCGCAGCGTGAGACGTATCCGCGCATAGGCGCGGTACGGCTTTTCGTTTGAAAGCGTGGTTTCAAACGAAGTTCTTAGAACTGTTCTAAGAAACGTACGTCGTTCTCATAGAACAGGCGGATGTCGTCAATCTTGAAACGGCCCATGACCGTGCGCTCCAGACCGATGCCGAACGCATAGCCCGAATACTCCTCGGGGTCGATGCCGCTCATTTCGAGCACCTTGGGGTGCACCATGCCGCAGCCGAGGATTTCGATCCAGCCCTCGCCTTTGCACAGCGGGCAGCCCGCGCCGTGGCAGCGGTAGCACTGGATATCCATTTCGGCACTCGGCTCGGTGAACGGGAAGTGGTGCGGACGGAACCGCACAACCGTGTCCTCGCCGTACAGCTTTTTGGCGAACAGCTCAAGGATGCCCTTGAGGTCAGACATGCGGATGCCCTTATCGACAACCAGACCCTCAATCTGATGGAACAGCGGGGAGTGAGTGGCGTCAACCGCGTCCGAACGGTACACACGGCCCGGTGCAATGATGCGGATGGGGGGCTTTTTCTGCTCCATCGTGCGCACCTGCATGGGCGAGGTCTGCGTGCGCAGCACCACATTATCCGAGATGTAGAAGGTGTCCTGCGTGTCGCGCGCGGGATGGTCCTTCGGGATGTTGAGCGCTTCAAAGTTGTAGTGGTCCAGCTCGACCTCCGGGCCTTCCGCAATGGAGAAGCCCAGACCGATAAAGATTTCTTTCAACTCGTCCAGCACGATGTTGAGCGGATGCTTTTTGCCGATGACGACTTCCTCGCCCGGCAGGGTGACGTCGATGGTCTCAGCCTCCAGCTTATGTGCCAGCGCGGCCTGCTCGATGACTTCCTTCTGCTTGTCGATGATGGTTTCGATTTCGGCGCGCACATCGTTGATGAGCTGGCCGACCGCCGGACGCTCCTCTGCGGCCACATCCTTCATGCCCTTTAAGAGCGCGGTCAACTCGCCCTTTTTGCCGAGGAAGCGCACACGCGCCTCGTCGAGCGCACGGGCGTCGCCCGCCGCGGCAAGCTGGTCCTTTGCGGCCTGCAAAATGCCTTGCAGTTTTTCTTTCATGATGACTCTCCTTTATGAAAAATCGTTCAGGGACGCAATAAAAAAGCCTTTCGTCCCGCAAAATAGGGACGAAAGGCGTAAAATACATCTTCCGTGGTACCACCCTGATTCCCGGACAGGCCGGGCACTCATTGAACGCCGGTAACGGGGCGTTACTTCGCCTGCGCCTACTGGGTTTCCGTTCAGCGCCGGTGCTCGCAGGGGAACTTCGTGTCAAGTCTCTTTGAACGGCTCGCAGCCAAAGGCCGTTTTCTCTGAAAAGAGGGGGATGACGGTACTTTCCCTGTTCATCGCAGGTATCGTTATTCCATAACAGTATTATTAAAACACAGTTTTTCGGCAAATGCAAGGGGAAGTTGCACAAATTTGTGTACAATCAGCCGCTGAGGGCAAAGGTGAGCGGTTTGCAGCTTTCAAATTGCCAGTCGGTCATCTCGGCAACCACGCCGCCGGCAAGGGCATCAGCCGGCACGTCTTCAAAAATATATGCCGTGATGCCGTATGCATCGGGCAGTATGGCAGCGTTGCAGTCGGGCAGAGCGGCAGGGTATATATCCCGGTTAGGGTCCTCGTTTTCAAAAAAGCACACAAGCGCTTCGGCCTGCGGATAGTAGACCGCGCGGTGCAAGGTCACGTCGTCTTGCCTGACGGGCTGCGAAAGCAGCTCCTGTGCCGACAGGATGCCGTCCGGCACGGTGTTTTCAATTTGCGTCATGCGCGCAGTGCGCACTTCGGCGTGGATGGTCTGCTGTTTGCCGACGGTCTGCCACGCAAGGCCGGACACTGCGACAAGCACCGCCATGGCGAGCAACACAAGCAGGATTTTTCGTTTGCGGGTCATACCGATTTCTCCTTCTAATACATCAAATGCGCCAGCGCGCTGTAAACCGGTGTGATGAACAGCGTGCCGATGACAAAGCTCACAAGGTTGGCGGTGAGGGCATACGCCACGCGGCGCGCGCGGGTGTACCCGTGCAAAAAGCGCGCATAGGCAAGCGCTTCGACGACGAAAATAACCGCTTCGACGGCAAATGCCCAGAAAAAGGCTTGTCTCCAATCGGCGGAGAGCAAAATGCGCCCATAGGTAAGCGTCATCAAAGCCTGCGTTGCAAGGTTGACCAGCAAAAACGGCTTGAGGTTTTCGTACAGCTTGAAACGGAACAGCAGCAGCACCGCTGCCTCGATGAGGAGCGTTACCATAAAGGTGCAGACAAATTGTTTGAGCAGACCAATTCCAATCGGTGAGGTTGAGATTTCACCGGTCTGTGCGTTGATGGTAAAGGTTTGCATTGCGCGGGTGCGCTCGGCCTCGCCGGTCAGCAGCACCGTGCCGTCCTCATGCAGCAGCGCCGCACGGAACGGCGAGGGGAAGGGAAAAGTCCATAAGAACACCTGATCTCCGTCGTATGGTGCGCAGTCCCACACATACCAGCCGTCCGGCAGGGCGGCGGTGAGCGCTTCGGGCGGATTTTGCGAGGGATTGTCATACGGCTCGTTTCCAAGCAGGGCGACAGATACAATGCTGTCGTTCATCCCGGCGATGCTGACATAAATGGACGAGGTCGGCAGGCCGTTGGCGCGCGCGGAAACAGGCAGCAGGACAAGGAGCAAAGCAAACAGGCAGAGAACAGAACGGAACTTTTGACGCATGGTGATCGCCTCCCTATGTTTGGATACCTTCATTATAACAGAGGGGCGGCAAAGCACAAGTTACAGGACGGGTTTTCAGTCGATGGCGCGCTCTTCCGCGCCGGAGAGCGCCTGCCGCAGCCCGGAAAGGACGGTTTGGCGGTCGGCGGTTTCGTCCGACAGCTCCATGTAGCGGACAAGGTCGTCCACCGCGCGCACCAGATAAAGGTAAGCATCCTTGTAGTTGAGTTCGTCCATAGCAGTGACCTCCATGTAGAAATTATTAAGAACCCACTATGGGTTCTTATTCTCATTCTAACACATAATACACTTAAAATGAACCCATAATAAATGCGAAATGAGTGCTATATGTGGAAAAGAAAAAACATCTATCCCTGCGGCTGGATGACGAAACCCGTCTCAAGCTGCGCTATATCGCAAAATACGAGGGCCGGTCAATCAACGGACAAGTCATGCACCTGATTTACGGCTGTATTCGTGACTACGAAGAGAAAAACGGCAAAATTGACATTTCTGAGGCGCAAAAATCTTGACAAACCCCGCTTTTGTGGATATACTGATTAAGTTAATACGAAAAATGCAATGACAAAGAGGAGTATTCCTGTCCCCGCGCGTCAAGAGAGAGGGCGGTTCGGTGCAAGCCCTTCGGCGGGAAGGAAGAAGGTCGCTTTGGAGCAGGAGGGTTGAAACCAGTAGGCCGTCCCGTCCCGCCCACGTTACGGGTCAACGAGTGCGCGGCAGCTTTGCCGCGAATTTAGGTGGTACCACGGAGCACGCTTCGTCCTATACGGACGGCGTGCTTTTTTGTTTGCCCGTATTTCGCGGGCAGCGGAAAACGTGCGGCTGCGCGCCGCGGGCGCACAAGAGGGGGAAACCCATGGTTTCCTCCCTCTTGCGAATCACCCCCTTCCTTTAGGGCGCGCTGTGCGCGCAAGAGTGCGCCCCGCCCGACGGTTTCCGCCCATCTGTCGCGAGAAACAAGAAGGGGCTCTGCCACCCCGGGGGGCGCTACCGCGCCAAAATCAGTCAATTTAATTCAAAAGGAGATAGATCAATGAGCGAACTGCCCAAGACCTACGACCCGAAAGCGGTCGAGGACAAGCTGTACAGCTTCTGGAACGACTCCGGCTTTTTCCATGCCGAGGTCAATCCGGATAAGAAACCCTATACCATCGTCATTCCGCCTCCGAACGTGACCGGCCAGCTGCACATGGGCCATGCGTTCGATGAGACCTTGCAGGACATCCTCATCCGCACCAAGCGCATGCAGGGCTACGAAGCGCTGTGGATGCCCGGTACCGACCACGCGGGCATCGCCACCCAGATTAAGGTGGAAGAGAACCTGCGCAAGGAAGAGGGCCTGACCCGTTACGACCTCGGCCGCGAAAAGTTCCTCGAGCGCGTTTGGGACTGGAAGAATAAGTACGGCGACCGCATCATCAGCCAGCTCAAAAAGCTCGGTTCGTCCTGTGACTGGGAGCGTGAGCGCTTCACGATGGACGAGGGCTGCTCCAAGGCGGTGCGCGAGGTGTTTGTCAACCTGTATAACAAGGGCCTGATTTACAAGGGTCACCGTATCATCAACTGGTGTCCGCACTGCACGACCGCGCTTTCCGATGCGGAGGTCGAGTATGAGACCCAGCCGGGCAAGCTGTGGCACATCCGCTATCCGCTGGCGGACGGTTCGGGCGATTTGGTCGTGGCGACCACCCGTCCGGAAACCTTCATGGGCGACACCGGCGTGGCCGTCAACCCGAACGACGAGCGCTACAAGCACCTGATTGGCAAGACCTGCATCCTGCCGATTATGAACCGTGAAATCCCGATTTTCGGTGATGATTACGTTGATATGGAGTTTGGTACGGGCTGCGTTAAGGTCACGCCCTGCCACGACCCGAACGACTTCGAGATGGGTCAGCGCCACAACCTCGAGCAGATTCTCGTGTTCAACGAGGACGCGACCGTCAACGAAAACGGCGGCAAGTACGAGGGCATGGACCGCTATGAGTGCCGCAAGGCGGTCATCAAGGACCTCGAAGAGGGCGGCTATCTGGTCAAGACCGAGGACCACGAGCACAACGTCGGCACCTGCTATCGCTGCGGCACGACGGTCGAGCCGATGACCTCGGCACAGTGGTTCGTCAAGATGGCGCCGCTGGCAAAGCCCGCGATGGACGTTGTCACCGAGGGCAAGACCAAGTTTGTGCCCGACCGGTTCTCCAAGACCTATCTGCGCTGGATGGAAAACGTGCACGACTGGTGCATTTCGCGTCAGCTGTGGTGGGGTCACCGCATCCCGGCGTTCTACTGCGACGACTGCGGCGAAATGACCGTCTCCAAGGAAGATGTACACGTTTGCCCCAAGTGCGGCTCGAAGAACGTCCGTCAGGAAGAGGATGTGCTGGATACCTGGTTCTCGTCTGCGCTGTGGCCGTTCTCCACGCTCGGATGGCCGGATAAAACGCCGGAACTGGACTACTTCTATCCGACCTCCACGCTGGTCACCGGCTATGATATCATCTTCTTCTGGGTCGCGCGTATGATTTTCTCGGGCGTCGAGCACATGGGTCAGACGCCGTTTGATACCGTGTATATTCACGGTCTGGTACGCGACGCGCAGGGCCGCAAGATGTCCAAGTCGCTGGGCAACGGCATCGACCCGCTGGAAGTCATCGACCAGTACGGCGCGGACGCGCTGCGCTTTACGCTGGCGACCGGCAACAGCCCCGGAAACGACATGCGTTTCTCGGACGAGCGCGTGCAGGCGTCGCGTAACTTCTGCAACAAAATTTGGAATGCGTCGCGCTTTATCCAGATGAACCTGACCATCGGCAAGGATAAGGCCGCCGAATTGCCCGAGACGCTGGCGCTTGAGGACAAGTGGATCGTGTCCAAGTACAATACGCTCGTTGCCGAGGTCACCCGCAACATCGACCAGTACGAGCTGGGTCTGGCGGCTGCCAAGCTCAACGACTTTATCTGGGACAACTTCTGCGACTGGTATATCGAAATTGCCAAGACCCGTTTGCAGGCGGGCGACGAGAACGTGCAGAAGGTGCTGTGCTATGTGCTGTCCGGCGCGATGCAGCTGCTGCACCCGTTCATGCCGTTCATCACCGAAACCATCTGGCAGGTGCTGCCGCACGAAGGACCGTCGGTTATGGTGTCCCAGTGGCCGGAGTATGACGAAAAGCTGCATTTCGCCGCAGAAGAGGCGCAGATGGAGACGCTGATGGACGCGGTGCGCGCCATCCGTAACCGCCGCAGTGAGATGAACGTTCCGCCGTCCAAAAAAGCCAAGGTGCTCATCCTGACCGAGAAAAAAGACACCTTTGCTGCTGGCGAAGGCTTCTTCCCGAAACTCGCTTATGCGTCCGGCATCGAGCTGATTGATGCAGTGCCCGCGGACGCGGCCAAGATGGCCTCGGTCGTCACGGGTGATGCGCAGCTGTATATGCCGATGGGCGATCTCATCGACTTCGCTGCTGAGCGCGCGCGCCTCGAGAAGGAGAAGGCCAAGGTTGAGGATGACATTGCGTTCGTCATGAAGAAGCTGAACAACCCGAAGTTTGTCGACAAAGCGCCCGAAAAGGTTGTCGCGGTCGAGCGCGAGAAGGCCGAAAAGCTGCGTGAGCACCTCGCAAAGCTGGAGGAATCCATTGCAGCTCTCGGATAAATGCAATCAATAGAGTAATGTAAAACGGTATGGCTATGCCATGCCGTTTTTCTTTTGCTTCAAGATGTGATATAATGTCGAATATTGCAAAAAACAGAATCAATGCGCGAAAAAAACAGGATCTCTTGTGCAGAGATGCAAAAAACGAGAGGAGAGATTTTCTATGAAAACAATGAACCCAAATGTGAGACGATGGATAGCCGTGGTGGCGTTGGTCGTGATTGCGCTGCTGTCCGCATTTGTGCTAGCAGGAAGGCTGTCTGATCCGGCGTTCCATGCGGCTTCAATTGCGGTGCTGGACGAAAAAAAGGTAACGGTCACCGAACTGACGGCAGCGGTCGCTGCCGGATCGGTCATCATTTCGGCCGTTCCAGGGGATGCAACCACACCTATTGCCAACCAGGTGGCTGAAATGGCAACCTACCTGTTGATCGTCGTTGGTGCGATCATGCTGGAAAAATTCCTGCTCACCATGACCTTCCTTGTGACTTTCCAGTATCTTATTCCAATTGCCTGCGTGTTGACCGGTATCTGGCTGTTCACGAATCGGACGGTGCTGGTGCAGTTGGCTGTGCGGCTAGCAGTGTTCGGCGTGATTATCTGTCTGATTGTTCCGGCCAGTGTTCAGATGAGTACGCTGGTGGAAGAAACATTTGATATCCAGCAGACGGTTGACGCGGTACAGCAGTCCGTGGATGAGATTGGGCAGACCGATGTAGGGGAGGAAACCGAGAATGAGAATGGCGGCCTGTTTGATTGGGTTAGCGGCATTGGTGCGAGCATCACTTCGGGCGTGACCGACCTCAAACAAAAGGCTGAGCAAATGCTGAATCAGTTTATCGATGCGGTTGCAGTGCTGATCATTACCAACTGTGTGTTGCCAATCGCAGTGTTGTTGTTCTTCCTGTGGGTGACCAAGATGATTTTTGGTGTGCAGCTGCCGGTATCGGCGCGTGATACGGTGGGCATGATTCACGGCCGCTTTCGGCGCAAGCGGGCGGCGCTGCATGCCTCTGCTGTGCAGGTCAAGAAAGACTGACGGATGCGCGCGGTTGCGTGGAAGCAGGCGCTTCAGACTCTAGTCTGTAGCGCCTGCTTCTTTTGTGTGATAGACGAAACAAAGATTGAAAAATTGTTGAAACTGTCCATTACTTTTTTGCCGTTTTGGTCGGATATTTACATATAAAAGGATTTAACCGGCAGCAAAGGGATGGAGGGGTAGAGCATGGTGGAACGAATTGAACGAATACGGGCACTTTATCGTGCGGCAGGACAGCAGAGCCGGAATACCGGCATGGACACGTACCGTGCTGCTGGACAGACGGAGCCGCAGGATACGGTGACGCTGGACACCGACTGGCAGCAGACAGACTGGACGCGTGCGGTCAATGAGGTATTGGAAAGCCTGCGCGACAGCTTTCCCGGCATCGAGATTGCGACCGGCAGCGCGCAAGATGGAGACGAACTGAAGCAGATCGCCATCGGGCTGGGCGGCGGTAAGCATCTGGTGATCGATCAGGCGTTTTTGGATAAAATGGCGCAGGGTCCGGAGGAATTTCAGGAAGGCTGCGATACGCTGCTGCGGCTGCTGCGCACGCTGAGCGCCACGGATATCACGGGCGTATATGTCGGCGAGGAGAAGGCGCAGACTTGGACATATTTCGAAAAATCGCCGGCGGCCGAGCAGATGGAGAAGGCAAGGCAGCTGCTGCACTGGTTTGCGGAGATGAACAAACCGAAAAAGGAGAAAAAAACAATCTTTGTTACAAATCCGCGCAACTACTCGACCAAGGGAAAGTATCATCGGCTGTCCCGTGCGGCAAGCGTGGGGCAGGTCAATCTGCTCATTTCGGATATCAATAGCGCAATCAACAACTTGCAGGGCGAGGCCATGTCCTCGAGCGAGAACGCAGCGCAGGCGCGGCGCGCCATTCGTTCGCTGCGCACGCTGCTGCAACGCGCAACACGGAAAATCAGCCGTCTGCAGGCGGAGCAACTCCTCAGCGCAAAGAAAAAACGCGCTGAGCGTGAGCAAAAGCAGGAAGAGGCCAATCGTCTGCGCCGTGCGCAGAAGGAGCAGCGCACCAAGCGCAAGCGTGCGGATGCGGCGACGGCAAACGGCGGTATCGTGCAGACCCCTGTGCAGAACAAGCGCTGGAAGCACGGCTATGATGAGTTTGCGGCGGCAGCCGTACCGGCCTGTCCGCTGCCTTCGGTTTCTGCGGGCGATATGGGCGGCGCGGGGGACGCTGCGGGCGGCGCGGTCGAGCTGGGACCGGAGATTGCGCTTTAAGTCAGTCGAGCAACAGAAGAGGGGGAAACTTCGGTTTCTCCTTTTTCTTTTTGGAAAGGCATGGTATAATGTTGCATATCGTTTTTTCAGGAAAGGGTTTACTATGAATACCGCAATTCCCAAAACCGCCGTTGATTATATTCATTCGCTCGGTCGCTTTTCCGGCGCGCCCGGCCTGCACCGCATCCGCGCCTTGTGCGCGGCGCTCGGTAATCCGCAGGATGGGCTGAAATTCGTGCATTTGGCGGGCACGAACGGCAAAGGCTCGACCGCGTGCATGTTGGATTCCGTGCTGCGCGCAGCGGGATATCATGTCGGACTGTACACTTCGCCTTACCTCGTGCAGTTTCATGAGCGCATCCGCGTGGACGGCGTCATGATTCCGGACGCAGATTTAACGCGTCTGTCCGCGCGTGTGGCGCAGGCCTGTGAAGGGCTGACATTGCCGGAGGGCGAACACATCGGTGAGTTCGAGTTCACCACGGCGCTGGCGTTTTTGTACTTTGCCGAGCAGCGGTGCGATATCGTTGTGCTTGAGACTGGACTTGGTGGCCGGTGCGATGCGACCAACATCATTCTTGCACCCGAGGTATGTGTCATTACCCCGATTTCACGCGATCATATGGCTGTGCTCGGCGACACGGTTGCCAAAATCGCGGCCGAAAAGGCCGCAATCATCAAGCCTGCTTGTGCGGTTGTGTGTGCTGAAGGACAGCCTGATGAGGCGCTGCCGGTCATACGGCGCGCATGCGACGCGGCAGGTGCGGTCTGGTATGCCGGCATGCAGGAGATGCAGTTGCTGCGCTGCGATATTATGGGTTCGGCATTTGTGCGCGGAGGGCAGGGCTACACCATTCCGATGCCCGGCCGCCATCAGCTGCAAAACGCACAGACTGCGCTGCGCACGCTGGCTGCGCTGCGGGAGCGCGGCTGGAACATTCCGCAGGAAGCCGAGGTGCGCGGACTGGCGCGGGCGCGCATGCCCGGACGGCTCGAGCGCATGGTCGATCAGCCGCTGGTGCTGCTCGACGGAGCGCACAATGCCGCAGGCGTGGCGGCGCTCACCCGCACGGTGGATGAAATGCTCAAAATGCGCCGTCTGCTGGTCGTGATGGGCATGGTGAAAGATAAGGAATATGGGGAATGCATTTACGAGATGTCACGCCGCGCAGATGTGTTCTTTGCCTGCGCGCCCGAGGCGGATACGCGCGCGCTGCCTGCGCAGACTGCGGCAGCTATCGCCGAGCAGCACTGCGGCGAGGTGTATGACTGCCATACGGTTGAGCGCGCGATTGAACTGGCGCTGGAAAAGGCCGCGCCGCGCGATTGTGTGCTGGTGTGTGGTTCGCTGTATCTGATTGGCGAGGCGGAAAAAATCCTGCGCACGCGACAGAAAGCGGCAGAATAAAACGGTAAAAAATGGTAAACTAAGGCTTGTACCGGGAAGGTACAGGCCTTTTTTGTTTTGACAGAAAAAATGAGGTGAAAAACACTTATGCTGCATATCACACAGGCGGAGAGCGACGGCGTTCTGACGGTTTCGTTGTCGGGTGAGCTGGACCACCACGCCGCGCGCGAAGCCATTGAGCAGAGCGAGGATTTAATGGCGCTCTACCCCTGCGAAAAGCTGGTGCTCAACTTGGCAGGACTGACGTTTATGGACAGCTCGGGGCTTGCGGTCGTGCTGCATCTGCACCGCACCTGCGCGCGCAGCGGCTGCGATTTTGTGGTGCGCGGCACGCCGCCGCAGCCAATGCGTGTGTTTGAGGCGGCGGGTCTGCCGCAGGTCATGATTTTCGAGAGGGGGGAGTAACTTGCGCGCGGTTATCAACAAAATGAGCCTGAAATTTGAAAGTCACTCGGTTAACGAAGCGTTTGCACGGCAGGCGGTGGGCGCGTTTGTGGCGCAGCTCGACCCAACAATGGAGGAGCTGGGCGACATTAAAACCGTTGTATCCGAGGCGGTCACAAATGCGATTGTCCATGGTTATGCGGATAAAACCGGGTTTATCACGGTCACGGTGCGGTTGCTGGAAGGACGTATTTTGGAAATCAAGGTCAAAGATACCGGACGCGGCATCGAGAATGTCGAGCAGGCGCGCCAGCCCATGTTCACTACAGGGGACGATACCCGCAGCGGCATGGGCTTTACCATTATGGAATCGTTTACGGACAAGCTGCGCGTGCGTTCCACGCCCGGGAAGGGAACGATGGTGACCATGATTAAACTGTTGCGGGAGCGCGACGCGTGACCGGAGCGATGCGCGGTCTGCTCGAGCGGGCGGCAGCGGGTGACCGCGATGCGGAAGCGCAGCTGATTGAGGAAAACAGCGGGCTTATCTGGTCGATTGCGCGACGGTACTACGGGCATGGCGTAGACCCGGACGATCTGTACCAACTGGCTTGCGTGGGTTTTATCAAGGCGGTGCGCGGTTTTGACGCGGCGCTCGGCAACGAATTTTCTACTTATGCTGTACCCAAAATTGCGGGCGAGATCCGACGTTTTTTGCGGGATGACGGCGCGGTTAAGGTTGGGCGTGCGGTAAAGGAACGCGCGGTGCGCGTGCGGCGCATTCAAGCCGAGCTGGAGGGTCGCACCGGCCGTTCGCCCACGGTGACCGAGGTTGCGGCAGCTGCCGGGTTGACGGTGGAGGAGGTCGCCTCCTGTGAGCAGGCGGACGTGACAGTGGATTCGTTTGAGCGCGAGCTGTCAGGCGGCGGACGGCTGGGTGATCTGGTGGGTGACGAGGGCATGGAGGAGCGCACCTGCCTGTATTTGTCGCTGGGCGAGGCGGTGCGTACGCTGCCTGAGCGGGAGAGACAGGTACTTGCCCTGCGTTTTTCGCGTGACCTGACCCAGCAGCAGGTGTCCAAAATCATTGGGGTGTCGCAAGTGCAGGTATCGCGTATCGAGAAGAGGGCAATCGAAGCGCTGCGCAAAAAACTGATGGAATAGAGCGGGCAGCATGTTGAATGCGGCCCGCTTTTTTGCGCTTGCAGATTGGCGTTGACAGGTTGCATGGGCTGGGTTAAACTGAAAGCAGATATCGGAAAGGGGTGGAAACGATGCGGAAAACAGTGCGGAAATCGGTGGTCGGCTGGGCAGCGGGTCTGGCTGTGATTTGGGTCATGATCGTGCTTGCCATAGCGCTTTCTCCTACGATGCAGGGCAGTATTCCGTATTTGGGCAGCTTTGGCAGTCGCACGATGTGGGTTGCAGCTGCGCTGGCTGCGGCGGTATATCTGATTCCTGCGGTGTTATATGGCGTGGGACAGCATTGGGCGAAATATTTACTCGCGGTCATCAACGGCGCGGTGATGGTGGTGACGCTGGTGCTGCTCGGTTTGATGGTGATTATGCTGCTCTTTCAAATCGGCATTGAGGGCTGGTATGTCATGGGACTGGACCGATGGTTCCTTCTTGTAGCGGTCTTGGGCATCGCAGCATTTATTATGGGGTTTTTGTGGTTTCGGGCGGCGTTTCCCGTGCGCGGGTCGGCTTAAGGTGAAATAACGGATGGCGTGGTATGTCATCTGAAATGATATGCAAAAGGCTTGATATCTGTTTGTATCAGATATCAAGCCTTTTTTATGCGTGCGTGGAAAACGTAGGGGATTGGGAGGTTCGCGGCGGGGCGGTAGTGTCCCGAACAATGAGTTCGGAGGCAACAAGCGACACCAATACGGTGGTATCGCCGTTGATAATTTCGTCCAATCGTTTCACCGCTAATTCGCCGATTTTTTGTTTGGGGATACGCATCGTGGTCAAAGCGGGGGAAAAGAGGGAGCAAACAAGGGAATCGTCAAAACCGACAATGGAGAGGTCTTGCGGTACGCGAAGGGAAGAAAAGGATAGTGCCTTGAGAGCCCCGGCAGCAATGATGTCATTGTAAGCAAAAAAAGCAGTAGGCAAATCAGTGGTTTGCTCCAGATATCGGCTGAAGGCACGGCAGGCAGGATCGACAAAAATGGGAAGCGTGATAATGTCTTCCGGTCTCAATTCCAAACCGAGCTTTTGCTGGGAATGATAAAATGCGTTTTGTCGTTCCGGCAGGGCACCGGTGGCCTCGTTAGCGGTTAAAAAGCCGATGCGCCGGTGGCCGAGATCGTATAGGTGGCGCAGTGCCTGATACACGCTGAAAGTGCTTTCCACGGTGACGGAGTTGATGGAGTGTTCGGGAAAACGAGAGTCCACCACAACGGTTGGGATGCGAGTTGCTGAAAATAAATCGGCATGTATGGGATCAAATTCGGAGGCAAAGAAAATAATGCCGTCCAAAGATTGCTGGTTCGCTTCGTCGAGGAGGTGTGGTAAGCTGGTCAGATTGGTGTTGGTTACATTGATGTTGTAGCCCAGCTTTTTTGCGGTGGAATCCGCTCCGTCGAATATTTTTTCATAAAAATCGTCCACGGATTCGAAGAGATGTCCGGAGCCTCTGAAACGGATGTATAGAATGTTTCTTTTGGCGGGAAGAGTGGTTTCATGCCGTATGGAATAGCCGTGTTCGGATAGCAGTTTCGCAACTTGCGCTCTGGTTCTTTCGTTCACGCCAACGCGGTTGTTGAGAACTAGAGAAACTGTTGCGGGAGAAACACCGGCCAAAGCGGCAATTTCTTTGAGTTTCATGGATCTCGCCTCCTGATACTGATTCTATGATAACGTATGAAAATCAAAATTTCAAATAAAAAATTAAAAATAATTTTTAAAATTTTAAATCGCTTAGAAGAAAAACATTCCAATTAAAAGGGTAATAGCGACAAAAATAAGAGGAATAATTCATAAAAATAGACATATTGACAAGAAATAAGAAGAATGTTTTAATTAAAGCACAAAATAAATTTAGTTATTTTTAAAATAATTTAAAAAGAAGGGATGATGGATATGGCAAAACAGGTGAAAGCGGCTGTTATCGAGGGACCGGGAAAAATTTCAATTCAGCACTTCCCTTATCCGGATTTGGAAAAGTATGAGGGCGCAGTTTTGAAGGTAATCCAGTGTGGAATCTGTGGCACGGATAAGCATTCTTACCGCGGCGAAACAAAACAGAACAGCGGGAGCGACACAGAATTTAATGTTGCATATCCATACATCATGGGTCATGAGGCAGTTGGCATTCTGGATGCAGTTTCTCCGGGCGTTGTTCGAAAAGACTTTTACGGAGAGGAAATACATGCAGGGGAGCGCATTACCTTTTGCCCGGATATCGTATGCGGCGAATGCTACTATTGCCGAACGGCATCGTGGTATCCGTGGTGTGAAGATCCATCACGAGAGTGTTTCGGCAATACCATGTCAATAACGCGGAAGCCAAGTTTGTTCGGAGCCAATGCGGAATACATGTTTCTGCCGCCGAAGGCATATCTGTACAAGGTGCCGGACAAGCTCCCGGATGATATGGCAGTTCTAACAGAGCTCATGTGCGTCACCTATTCGCTGGATAAGGCAAAGGAAATGTTTGCGTTTGACGGTGAAGGTTTCGAATTTGGCGGTTCCGTGGTGGTGCTGGGCTGTGGTCCGCTGGGATTGGCGCATGTTATCAAAGCCCGCATGCTGGGGGCAGGCACAATAATTGCAACGGATATTTCGGATTATAAGCTCAATTTAGCCAAGGAATTCGGTGCAGATGTTGTACTGAATGTGCGGAATACAACAGCGGACGAACGGGTGCAGATGGTGCGTGAGGCAACGCACGGGCTGGGTGCTAATGTTGTGTGTGAATGCTCCGGCGTGCCGTCTGTGGTTCCGGAAGGATTGCGTATGGTGCGTAAATGCGGTGTATTTCTTGAAGTGGGTATGTATGTGGATATGGGCGGTATTCCGATTAACATGGCGGAGGTAACCGGCAAGAACATTCGCATCATTGGCATGAACAACCACGCGGCTACGGGCTATCGGCCGACTATGGAGATGATGCTGCGCCATCAGAATGATTTTCCGTGGAAGAAGTTTATCAGCCACAAATTTAAGCTGGATGATTATGATGAGGCGATTCGAGTCAGCCAAACGGATGAAAGTATGAAGGTAGTAATTGAAGCAAAGTAAACAGAATGCTTCGGAAAACGCGGATGAAGCCATCAACATGCGGTGAGAAAGGCGGTGGGAAGATGAAAGGAGCGGGTACGGTTCCGATTATTCGTTTTGAACATGTCACAAAAGTGTTTCCGGGAATCAAAGCGTTGGATGATGTGTCATTCAGTATTCGGGAAGGAGAGGTACACTGCTTACTGGGTGAAAACGGTGCTGGAAAATCAACACTGATGAAAATTTTGACGGGTGTTTACCATGCGGAATCAGGAGAGATCTATTTGCGAGGTGAAAAGATAAACGTCGGAGATATTCATCAGGCGCAAAAGCTGCGTATCGGCACCGTTTTTCAGGAAAACAGCCTGATCCCGCATATGACAGTAGCGGAAAACGTCTTTTTGACACGTGAGATAAAAAATAAGGCAGGTTTTATTGATTGGAACAAAATGTATAGCGAATGCGTTCGTTGGGGCAGTGAGCTGGGTGTTGTGCTCGATCCTCATATGCAGGTGAAAAAACTTTCGGTTGCGCAGCAGCAGATTGTAGAGATCGTTAAAATGTTTTCACAGGACCCGCAAATCGTTATTCTGGATGAGCCAACCTCTTCGCTGTCGGATAATGAAATTGATAACCTGTTTAATATTATTTTGCGCATGCAGAAAAAGGGAATTACTTTCATCTATATCTCACACCGCATGGAAGAAATCAAAAGAATTGGAAACAGCGGAACTGTATTGCGCGATGGAAAGTATATTGCCACCATCGAAGACGTCAAGCAAATGGATATGGACCAAATCATCAAGCTCATTGTAGGGCGTGATTTGGAGGAACAGTATCCGGCCCGCCAATCGGAAATCGGCGATGTGCTGCTGGATGTGCAGGGATTAACCGTAAAGGGCTTGATTGAGGATGTTTCCTTTCAAGTGCGCCGTGGCGAAGTGCTGGGCTTTTCGGGACTGGTCGGTGCAGGGCGAACCACTACGGCAAAAGCGGTTTTTGGCGCGCTGAAAAAAGCGGCGGGAAAAATTACCGTGGACGGAAAAGAGGTGCATATCAGAAACCCGCAGGATGCGATTCGATGCGGCATCAGTTTGCTGCCGGAAAACCGCAAGGAAGAGGGTCTGATTTTAACCAAGTCGATTGCATGGAATATGGTGTTTGCGAGTCTGCACAAGTATAGGCACGGCCCGTTTTTAGATGAAAAAAAGCAGTATGCGGATGTGGCGGCATACCGGGATATGCTGTCGATTAAGGCGCCTTCGCTGGATCGGCAAATCAAATACTTATCGGGTGGCAACCAGCAAAAAGTCGTGTTTGCCAAGTGGCTTTGTGCGGAATCAAAAATTTATTTTTTTGATGAGCCGACAAGAGGCATTGATGTTGGTGCCAAGAGCGAAATGTACAAAATCATAAACATGTTGGTGGGACAAGGACATGCGGTTGTCGTTATTTCCTCCGAACTGCCGGAAATTTTAGGAATATGCGATAGGGTTGCCGTGTTTCATGAGGGCAGGCTGACAGGAACACTGGATAGAAAGGATGCAACACAGGAAGCCATTATGCACTATGCGTTAGGAGGGCAGTGAGATGGAGCAGGCAAAACAGATTTGGGTCAAAATAAAACGGGTAAACGGAATAGGATCGCTGTTGCCGCTTGTACTCTTGCTGGTCTTCTTTGCCGTTACAACAGATACCTTTTGGAGTACCAATAACCTGATGCAGATCCTGAGGCAGTTCGCCGTATATGTCATCATGGGTATCGGCATGACCTTTGTAGTATTGACCGGCGGCATTGACCTGTCGCAAGGCTCGCTCCTGGCATTGTGCTGTGTAACAAGCGGTCTGACGCTAAATGCGACAGGAAGTATTCTGTTATGCATTGTGGTAGCGTTGGCAACAGGGTTTCTGGTTGGACTTATCAACGGAGTCATCGTTGCGTACATCAAGATCCCTGCCTTTATCATGACGCTGGGTTCCATGTATATTGTGCGTGCAGTGACTCTATGGATCACAAATTCCGCACAAATTGCGGTAAAGAATGACAGGTTTTCGTTTATTGGCCAAGGATTTTTGGCAGGTATTCCTGTTCCGGTCTATGTTTTTATTATCATTGCCATTGTGGCATACGTCTTTTTGGCGCATACGGCATCCGGACGGTATATCTTTGCGGTGGGATCCAATTGCGAAACAGCGCGTCTGTCCGGTGTGAATGTGGAGCGGACAACCATTCAGGTATTTGTGTTGTCCGGATTGGCAATTGCGTTGGCGTCGGTCGTTTATTTGGCCCGCCTAACCGCAGCACAGCCGACAGCCGGCCAAAGCTACGAAATGGAAGCGGTTGCCGCTACCGTGATTGGCGGCACCAGCATTGCCGGTGGAGAAGGCGGTATTTTTGGCACTGTAATCGGCGCCATTATCGTTACAGTGATTCGCAACGGATTGGTACAGCTTGGTGTGGGAAGCTATTTTACCACGTTGGTTGTCGGTGTGATTATCATCGCCGCAGTTTCATTGGATGTGATTCGTACGCGGATTGCGTCGAATAAATAAGCACAATCGGTAGAAAATCAACAAGAGAAACTTGTATGGAGGGAATCACAGATGAAAAAGTCGTTAGCAGCAATTTTATCGGCAGCAATGTTGTGCATGGCAATCACTGCTTGCGGAGGACAGAACAATGCATCCGGAACAGATGACAGTGCGGACAACGCAGCCAGTTCCGGCGGCGAAAATGGAACGATTGCCGTTGTGACCAAAACCATGAATAATCCATTCCATGTGACATATGGCGAAGCGATTAAGGAGGCAGGCGAAGCCGCGGGCTATGAAGTTGTTGTTTCCGGACCGGATGCGGAAACAGATGTGGATAAGCAGATTAGCTTGATTGAAACATACATCGAGCAAGGGGTAACGGCAATTGTCACCTCGGCTTGCTCTTCTACAGCTATTGTAGATGTCATTGAGCAGGCGGATGAGAAAGGAATACCGGTATTTTTGGTGGATTCCGGCGCGGATGGCGGGCCGTATATCTCGTTTATCGGCACGGACAATTACGCCGGCGGACAATTGGCAGGCGAATGGGTCGGTGAAAATGTCGACGCAGGCAAGTGTGTCATTCTGGATGGCAATTCCGGCAACGATGCAACCACCAAACGTGTTAAGGGTTTTACGGAAGTGATTGAATCTCAGTATCCGGACATTGAAATTGTGGCTTCGGATTATGCAAACTGTGAAATCTCCAAGGCGATGGAAGTTACGGAGAATTTCCTGGCGGCCTATCCGGATTTGAAGGTCATTTTCTGTGCAAACGATAATATGGCAATCGGCGCGGGGCAGGCAGTTGCGGCGGCAGGCCTGCGTGACCAGACTAAGATTTGCGGTTTTGATGGTCAGCCGGACGCAGCGCAGGCAATTATTGACGGCGAAATCGACGCTACTATCGCACAAAAGCCTGCAACAATGGGAAAAATGGTAGTAGAGGCTATTGAAGCATATCTTGCAGGTGAAACCGTGGAAAAAGAAGTGGATACGGGATGTGACATTGTTACTTCGGAAAATGCGGAAACCTATCTGGAATGGCAATAATTAAATAATCTCTCTCTTTTCTCCTATTTACTTGTATGCCTATGGCATAAGTAAGGCGGCTGCCAACTGGCAGCCGCCTTACTTTTTGCATTTGTCAGATTTTCTGCATGAAATTTGCCGCCGCCTTTGCCATGAGTCGCTTGGTACCCTTCTGGTCAAATGCGATTTCCAGCAGTGCGTCATTGCCCATCGGCTTTACCGATACGATCATGCCGTCGCCAAAAGCCTTGTGATGCACGCGGCAGCCCGCCGGGAAATCCGGCAGCGGCGCGCCCGCAGCCTTGGGAGCAGCGACCGAGGAAGCGGACGAGAGCGTGCGTGCACGCGTGATTTGTGCGCGGGGCAGGCCGGGTTCGGGCTGGGTGGCAGAGGAGAACATCCGAATTTCCACGATGTTGCTGTCGAGCAGCTCACGCGGCATTTCGTCGATGAAACGCGAAGGATGCGCGTACTGTGTGCGGCCGTACAGCAGACGGCGCTCGGCGCAGGTGAGATAAAGCTGTTCTCTGGCGCGGGTGACCGCAACATAGCACAACCGTCGCTCCTCCTCCATATCTTCGTCGCGTTCCATCGCGCGGAAGCCGGGGAACAGGCCGTCCTCCATGCCCGCAAGGAACACGATGGGGAATTCCAGGCCCTTGGCCGAGTGCATGGTCATCATCAGCACGGCATCCTCGTCCTCGGTAGACTGGTCCGCGTCGGTGTAGAGCGCCATGTTTTCCAAAAAGCCGCCCAGCGTAGGCGATTCGTTCTTTTCCTCATAGTCGACAATGTAAGATTTCAGCTCTTCGATGTGCTCCAAACGGCCCTGTTCTTCCATGCCGCCCTTTTCTTCGAGGGCATGGCGATAACCGGTCTTTTCGAGCAGCTCGTCGTATAGCTCGGAGAGCGAGAGAAATTCACGCTGCTGGCGCAGGTTTTCCATCATCGTACCGAATTTCTCCATCGCGGATGCGCTGCGCGTGAGCGGCGCGAACTGTGAAGCATTTCGTACCACGTCATACAGCAGCATACCGTTTTCCAATGCGATTTGCGACGCGGTCTCAACTGATTTGTCTCCGATTTTGCGCGTGGGTACGTTGATGATACGCCGCAGACGCAGTTCGTCCGCCGGGTTTTCCAGCACCCACAGATAGGCGAACATATCGCGCACCTCGGCGCGAGAGAAGAAGTCGCGACCCTTATAGACGCGATAGGGGATGCCTGCGCGGATGAACGCGGCGGCAATGTTATCCGAAAGGACGTTGTTGCGGTACAAAATCGCAAAATCACTCCACCGCCGACCTGCTTCCACGCCCTCGCGGATGGTGTCCGCGATATAGGCGGCTTCGCCCTCCTGACTGTCCGAGCGGTGCAGATGGATTTTCGAGCCGCCCGCCTGATCGGTCCAAAGCTCCTTGCCCTTGCGGCCGACGTTGTTGCGGATGACCTCGTTGGCGGCGCTCAAAATGTTGCCGGTCGAGCGGTAATTCTGCTCCAGACGGATGGTTTTGGCGTTTTTAAACTGCTTTTCAAACTCCAGAATGTTGGCGATGGTCGCGCCGCGGAATTTGTAGATGGACTGATCATCGTCGCCGACTACGCAGATATTCTCATAATGCCCTGCAAGCAGGCTGGTCAGCACATACTGGGCATAGTTGGTGTCCTGATACTCGTCCACCAACACATAGCGGAACTGCCGCTGATAATAGTCTAGCACGTCCGGATTGCTTTGCAGCAGCAGGACGGTTTTCATGATGATATCATCAAAATCGAGTGCGCACGCCTTGCGCATCTCCTTTTCGTACAGCTTGTAGACGTCCGATACTTTTTCACGAAAGTAGTCGCCCGCAGCGTCCGCGGCGAACTGCTTCGGCGTCATCAGCTTGTCCTTGGCGCGGCTGATCATGCTGATGACCGTACGCGGGTCAAAGGCTTTCGGGTCGAGATTTAACTGCTTGAGCAAGTTCGTGACCACGCGCTTCTTATCGTCCTCGTCGTAAATGGTGAATGCACTGTCAAAGCCTAAAAGGTCGCCGTGGCGGCGCAGAATGCGCAGACAGGCTGTGTGGAAGGTATAGGCCCAGACATCGTTTGCCGCCTGTTCGTCGGGCAGCGCGGCCAGCAGACGGTCGCGCAGCTCGCGTGCGGCCTTGTTGGTGAAGGTAATGGCGATGACCTGCCACGGGCGCGCGGCATCAACTGCGCACAGCTTTTCGGCGCGCGCGCGGTTTTCCGGCTTGGGTGCGGTCAGGTATTCGGTCAGGAACAGCAAGTCCTCCTCGGTTGCGCCCTCCGGGGCGAATTCGCTGGTCAGTCCCTGCCCGAAGCGCAGGATGTTGACGATGCGGTTGATGAGCACAGTGGTCTTGCCGCTGCCCGCGCCTGCCAGAATGAGCAGCGGGCCTTCGGTGGTGAATACCGCCTCCCGCTGGCGGTCGTTCAAGTGCGCAAAGGATTGCTCGATAATCGCGCGCCGTACGGCGGCGTATTTTATGTCAAATTTGGTCGGTTCCATGGGATTCCTCGTTTCATTTTGGAGATACGAAATCAGTATAGCATAAACCGGGAAAGAAAACAAATGTTCTTGTGCCCTGCATACGTAAAAAAGCCGCCTCACAAGGCGGCTTTTTTCAGATAAGTCCGATGAGCGTGCATATGCCGTGTGTCGCAAGGCAGAGCGCAAGGCCGAATGCGGTCGGCAGAGCGACGGCGGCAAGCGTCCATTTGATGCTGCGTGTTTCCTTCCAGATGGTCAGGCAGGTGGTTGAGCACGGCCAATGCGCTACCGCAAACACCAGTGTGCATAGCGCGGTGCAGACGGTCCAGCCGTTGGCCAGCAGCAGTGTACGGAACGCGGCAAGGTCGGCAACGTCTGCGATGGAGCCGGTGGCAAGGTAGCCCATGACGATGAGCGGCATGACTAGCTCGTTTGCCGGAAAGGCAAGGATAAAGGCCAGCAGAATCACGCCATCCAGACCGAACAGACGTCCGGCAGGGTCGAGTAAGGCGGTCAGGTGCGAAAACACTGATATGCCGCTGATATCGAGATTGGCCAGCAGCCAAATCAGTGCGCCTGCAGGAGCAGCTACCACCGCCGCGCGGCCGAGGACAAACAGCGTCCGATCGAACACGCTGCGCACAATTACCTGCCCAATCTGCGGGGCGCGATAGGGCGGCAATTCGAGCGTAAAAGAGGAGGGGGTGCCTCTCAGTACGGTTGCCGACAGCAGACGGGAGGCTGCAAGCGTCAGCACGACACTGCCCGCGATTACGGCGGTGAGCAGCAGCGCGCCGCCCGCCGCGCTGTCCGTGAAAAACACGGCACATAGGAAAATCAGCAGCGGAAACCGCCCATTGCAAGGCGCGAACGCGTTGGTCAGAATGGCGATGAGTCGTTCACGGGGTGAGTCAATGATGCGGCAGCCGGTCACGCCGCAGGCGTTGCATCCGAAACCCATGCACATGCTTGGGTAAGCAGCATAGAAGGTGAGCACCTGCGTCAGCGCTTCTTTGATGTAAGTTCTTCTGTAGCAAGTTTCTGCACCGGTCAGGCAATCCGGGAACAAGCGACGCATAGAATTCAACCAAGGGGAAAAGGAGGTCTACCTGTGAACCGTACCAAAACAAACGCGCCTTCGGTGCAGCGCCGCGTTCTGCTCGAACTGCTTGAAAATGTTATAGCGGCGCAGTTTGAGGAAGAAGCAGTCCGAAAACCGTCATAGGCCATGAGGAGTGCTTGCAGGTGGCAATAGGAAAGGGGAGGCAATCATGCAAAACAAATCGACTGCCTGCCGGGCGGTTCTGTACCTGCGGCTGAGCCACGACGACGATAATCCCGGAGAAAGCGAGAGCATCCAGAACCAGCGCAGCCTGCTGCAAGCATATGCAGAGCGGGAAGGGTTTCCCGTTGTAGGGGAGTACGTGGACGACGGATGGTCGGGTACCAGCTTTGACCGTCCGCGCTTTCAAGATATGCTCCGTGATATGGAGCAGAACCGGTTCGAGGTTGTGCTGGTCAAGGATTTGTCGCGGCTGGGGCGCGATTATATCCAAACCGGGCGGTATCTGGAGCTGGTGTTCCCCGAGCATGATGTGCGGCTGATTGCGGTGGGGGATGGCATCGATACTGCGCGGGCAGATACCGACCTCGCGCCGTTTCGCAACGTCATCAACGAGATGTATGCCCGCGATACCAGCCGCAAGATTCGCGGCGCGCTGCATACCAAAATGCAGGCAGGCAAGTTTATCGGCAATTTTGCGCCGTATGGGTATCAAAAAGATCCCCAAGACAGAAACCATCTGATTCCGGATGAGCGGGCCGCCGCGACCGTGCGGCAGATCTTTGCATGGGCGGCTGCGGGTAAGCGCCCGGCGGAGATCGCGCGGATGCTGAACGAGCGCGGCGAGCCGCCGCCGGCTGTCTATCGCACTTTGGTCCATCCGGAACTGAATCCGGATCATTACTCCAAACGCAAGGCGTGGACCTCGGTGGGGGCCAGCCGTATGTTGCAAGATATGGTGTATCTGGGCCATATTGCACAGGGGAAGACCGACAAGGTCAGCTTCAAAAGCAAAAAGACTCGCGAAAAACGGATAGACGAGTGGATCATCGTTCCAGATTGCCACGAGCCGCTGGTTTCCCGGCAGACCTTTGACGCGGTACAGCGCCAGCGGTCGGCTCGTCGCTGTGACCGGAAAGGAGCGTTTTCCAATCTGTTTTCGGGACTCGCTTTCTGCATGGACTGCGGCAAGGCCATGTCCACGGTCGGAACGCGCAGGAAAGGCTCAGCGGCTAATCTGGCCTGCGGCGCATATAAACTCCGGGGCACCGCTGCCTGCTCCAATCATTTTATCTCCTATGAATCGCTTTATCGCTGCGTGTTGGATGCGGTGCGGCGCTATGTCCGCCTGTCCGAGCAGGACTGCGATGCCTTATTCGAGCGGTTGCAGCATCGTCTGCGTCTGGGTGAGCGGGGGCGAGAAGCAGGCCGCGAGCGGGAACGGCTGACACAGGAGCTAACGCGGGTACAGCGTCTGGTCGCGCAGCTCTATGAGGACCGCGCAGCGGACAAGATTGGAGAGACGAACTTTTATCCGCTGCTCGAACGATATGAATGTAAGACAACCGTGCTGGAGCGGCAGATTGAGGCGCTGCAACCGGATGATGAAGTAAAAAGCTTGCGGCGGCTGCAGGAACGTTTGTGGACGCTCATTCACCGCTATACGGATGTGGAGGAACTCACGCCGTCTCTGTTGTTTGAGCTGATCGAGCGGATCGAGGTCGGACAGGGTACATACGAAAAAACAGAAAAAGGCAAGATGAAGCGGCAGAAAGTTATCATTCATTTCCGCTTTCTGCCCGCACCTTGCGAAATCGACTGGATAGAATAAACGGGACGCACCGGTTAGAGCGTGCGTCCCGTTTGTTTGTGTCCTTTATGGAATTAGGTCAGTGCGGTAAAACTCGACAGAATTTTCGCGCCCTCCGCACGGGTGGCGCTGCCCTGCGGGGCGAGCGTGGTTGCGGTGCGACCATTCAGCAGTCCGGACGCGACCGCCCATTGCATGGCTTCCTGCGCGTATGCGCTCACTTGTGCGGCATCCGTGTACACGGACAGGTCAGCGCGTGCGCTGGTATCCATGCCGAGGTGATTTGCCAGTCGGTAGAGCAGCACGGCGGCCTGTTCGCGGGTGACCGTGTCATTCGGTGCAAAGGTTTCGTCGTTGTAGCCGGTGACAAGGCCGTTCGCCCGCGCCCAGTAGACGGGCAGGGCATAATAGGCATTCGCATCCACATCGGCATAGGGATAGCCGAGGTTGTCGCCCACCTCGGGCTTGCCCGCGAGGTTATAGAGTACCGTGGTCAGCATCGCGCGTGTGATGACCGTATCAGGCGAGAAGGTATAGGTGCTCGTGCCATTCATCAGTCCCTGCTCGACAATCTCGCCCACGCTGTTATAATACCAGCTGTCCGCAGGCACATCGGTGAATAGTCGACCGTATTTGGTCAGCGTGCAGGTGACAACCGAGCTGTTCAGATGTCCGGATAGCATGGCGATGCACTTGGTGGTTGTTGTGGGCGTGAACGGTCCGGTATAGAGCGTGCTTTCAGCGGTCGGCGTGGAGCCGTCGGTCGTGTAATAGATGGACGCGTCCGCAGTGGCGCACGAGAGTGTCAACAAGCCGTTTTCATAGGAAACCGTCGGCGCAGCCGTTGGCGGTATGCCCGCAACTGTTTTGGTTGTCACCGGCGTGCGCGTGCCGTATTTGTCAATGCCGACCACGGTGAATGTTGTATCCTTGGTAATCGTAATCGGGCCGGTGTACTTGGTGCTGCCGAGGTGTGGGGTCGCGGTGCTGGTGGTGTAATACAGGGTCAGACCCTTGTCCGCGGTCGAAAACGTGACCGAAATACCATTGTCACCCGGTGTGGAGGTGATGGTCGGCGCCGTATAGGCGGGCAGGTTGGTTCCCTTGTTCGGGGCGCTGGTGTAGACGACGCCGTTTTGCGGGGTGATGCCGCGGCGGCGCAGCAGCTCGGCCGCGGTGACAAATTCATACCCCTGCGCTTTGAGCGTATCAATCGCGCGCAGCGCACCCTGTACGCTGGTTTGATAGATGTCGTGCGTCAGCACAATTGCACCGTCATGCGCGCCCTTGATGATGTTGTTGTAGACCGTGTTTGCGTTGCGGTACTTCCAGTCGAGCGGGTCCACGCTCCACAGAATGATAGGCGCGGCAACCGTGCTCTTGACCGCGCCGCCTACAGCGCCGCCGGGGGTGCGCACCATGTCGGTATACGAGCCGCCCATGCGGTCAAACAGCAGGCTTTCCACACGGCTGACCTCGCTCGAAATCGTGCTCGCGCTATAGTTGTCAAACGGGATGAGGTGCTGATAGGTATGGTTTGCGAGCTGGTGGCCCTCGTCCCGCATGCGGGTGAGCAGGTCTTTGTGGTTGACAATGCCGTGCGAGCCGTTTGTACCGTTCATAAAGAAGGTGGCTTTCGCGCCGCGTGCTTTCAGACCGTCGAGCAAAGCGGCGGTATAGGTCGAGGGGCCGTCGTCAAAAGTGAAGGCAATCAGTTTGGTGTTTGCGCTCGCGGCAACGGGTGTTTCCTCAGCTGCCGCAGCAAACGGCAGGCAGGGGACAAACAGCGCAAGCATCAGCAATAGGGCGGTGAGTCTTTTTTTCATAATAGTCTCCTTTTCGGGGAAAACGTGGGATGTAAGATATCCACATTGTAATCGTTTTTTTTCGCGCCGTCAATCATTCAATGCAGGATATACAAAAAGCCGCCGTCCCGGAGGACAGCGGCCCGTGCGATAGTCTGCTTACAGGAAGATATATTTGAGAATGAACAGCACCGCCAACACATACATGAGCGGGGTGACCTTTTTGCCCTTGCCTGCGGCAAGGTTAAGCAAAACATAGGAGATAACGCCCATCGAGATGCCTTCGGAAATGCTGTAAAACAGCGGCATGGAGATGATGGCGAGATAAGCTGGGATGGCTTCAGTCAGGTTGTCCAGATCGAAGCGGATTTCGGAAACCGTGCCGACCATCAGGAAGCCGACCATAATCAGCGCCGGCGCGGTGGCGAAGGAGGGGATGGCGGTGAAAATCGGCGCAAACAGCGTGGAAATCAGGAACAGGATGCCGGTGACCAGCGCGGTCAGACCGGTGCGGCCGCCGACGGCTACGCCGGAGGCGGACTCGACAAAGGTCGTGGTGGTCGAGGTGCCGAGGATAGCGCCGGCCGAGGTCGCAATCGCGTCGGACAGAAGCGCGGGCTTGATGCGCGGCAGCTTGCCGTCTTTGTCGAGCATGTTCGCTTTGGTGGCTACGCCGATCAGCGTGCCGAGCGTGTCAAAGATATCGACGAACAGGAACGAGAAGATGACCACGATGAAGTTGATGATGCCGACCGCACCAAAATCCACATTGAAGCACTGGCCGAAGGTCAGACCGAGTTTGGTAAAGTCGGTCATGCCGAAGGCCGGGAACAGGGTATAGAAGCCCGCTTCTGCGTCCGGGACATACAGGCCCGTCAGCTGGCACAGCATACCGATGATCCAGGTCGCCAGAATGCCGAACAGAATTGCGCCCTTGACGCGGTGGATATACAGCACCGCGGTAATGAACAGGCCGACCAGCGCGAGCAGCGCGCAGATGCCCGAGGTGTGGAAGTTGTCGGTGAAGCTCGTGATGGTGACGAGCGTGGAGGAGTCGACCGACAGACCAGCGTTTTGCAGGCCAATGAAGGCGATGAACAGGCCGATGCCGACCGAAACGCCCTTTTTGAGCGTCAGCGGGATAGCGTTGAAGATTGCTTCACGCACGTTGGTCAGCGACAGAACGATAAAGATCAGGCCCTCGATAAAGACCGCAAGCAGCGCGACCTGCCAGCTGTAGCCGTAACCGGCGACAACGGTATATGCCATGAAGGCGTTCAGGCCCATGCCGGCGGACAGCGCAAACGGCAGGTTTGCCATGAACGCCATGCAGACCGTGCCGAGGCAGGATGCCAGCGCGGTTGCCAGCAGTACGGCGGTCGGGTCCATGCCGGTCGAGCCGAGTACGCTTGGGTTGACCGCAAGAATGTATGCCATGGTCATGAAGGTGGTAATGCCCGCCATGACCTCGGTGCGGACGGTGGTGTGGTTGTCCGAAAGTTTGAACATCTTTTCAAACATGTGTGGTTTCAGCCCCTTTTTGTTTTCTCTTTTTCCCTTTTCTTATTTGCCGTCGTAGGATACGACCGTAGCGAGCGGATAGTCCTGCAGACGGTCGCGGCCGTGCAGTCCCTTCAGCTCCAGCAGGCACACGATCTTGACCACGGTTGCGCCGAGCGACTCGAGCAGCTTGGCCGCTGCTTCCAGCGTACCGCCTGTGGCGATGAGGTCGTCAATCAGCACAACGCGCATCCCCGGCCGGATATCATTACGATGCACCTCAATTGAGGCAGTGCCATACTCCAGTTCGTAGGACATGCCCGCAGTCTCACGCGGCAGTTTGCCTGCCTTGCGGATCGGGATAAAGGCTTTGTGCAGCTTGTAGGCGATCGGCATGCCGAACAGGAACCCGCGCGATTCCAGCCCTGCGATCACATCAAATGTTTCCCCCTCCAGCAGCGCGGCCATTTCGTCCACCGACAGTTGCAAGCCGTCCGCGTTGCCGATGACCGTGGTGATATCCCGGAAGATCACGCCCCGTTCGGGAAAATCTGGGATGCTGGTGATATATGGTTCGATTTTGCTCATGCTTCCTCCTCCATGCAGTGTTTTCTTCGCATTCTGTGTGTGGACTTGTGCTGCCCGCAGGCGACAAATCATACACAACCATTTTAAGCAAAAACGGCGCGTATTACAAGAGTTTTATTGATGGAAATCCGGCGAAACATGCTACTTTTTTTGCCTTATCCGGATTTGAGAAAACTTATTCGTACAAATTATGGAAAAGTGTATGGATGAAAACCAGTCGGCGGTGCCTTGTTATCAAGATGCCGCCGATTGGGGAGGTTCAGGACGATTGTTTTTGTCGGCCGAGCGTGTACAGGAAAACGGCGAGCAGCACCGTTACCGGAACGCTCAGTACGATGCCGAAGCTGCCGGCCAGCCCCTGCATGATCGCAATGCCGATGTTGTTGGAGTTGATGATTTGCAGATAGGGCAGGTCGTACGCATAGTCGAGCACGAGCATACTGATGCTGCCGCCTGCAAAGGCGAGGATGAGCGTGTTGGAGTCCGTGCCCATCATGTCGCGGCCGACGCGCATACCTGCGCGGAACAGCTCGCGGCGGGAGATATCCGGCTTTTGGGCGTGGATTTCGCTGATGGCGCTGCCGATCGACATGGCCACGTCCATTGTTGCGCCCAGACTGGAGATCAGCAGACCGGAAAACAGCAGGCCGCCAACCTGGATGCCGTTGGTGTTCCACAGTGTCAGCAGGCTTTCGATGTCGCTGACGTTCCAGCCTGTGATGCCCGAAGCCGCGCTGAATGCGGTCGCGGCCAGACCTGCGATGCACACGCCCGCAACCGTACCGCCGGTCGCGACCAGCGTTTTCATCGTCGGGCCGCCGATCAGGTACATGGTGACGATCGTGGTGATCGTGCAAATGAACACCGACACCCAGAACGGGGAATGGTCGCGGTAGACAAGCGGCAGATACACGAACAGGATGCAGAAAAAGGTGAACACCAGACCGAGCGCGCCCTTCACACCCTGCTTGCCCCCCACAAGACACAGCACCAGCAGGTACAGTCCCGCAAAAACATAGATAACGGTTTCACGGTCCTGCGCATAGACGCTTGCGACGGTCGAGTCGCCCGAAACGCTCTGCATGACGATAACCTTCATCCCTTCGGTGCAGCCTGCGCCGAACAGATAGCCGGAGGAACTGGTCATTTCGAGCGTCTGCCCGGCGCGCGCACCGGTTTTCATTTCCACGCGCACCAGCTGCTCGCCCACACGGCTGCCGTCGTACTGCAAATTGTCCTGTATGATCTCGGTGACGACGCCTTTCTCAAAGGTCTGCCCTTCGCGGGAGACGAGTCCGATTTTATCTACCGCATTGATGCGCACAACAAATATGCAGAACACAAGCAGCAGCACAAGCGGCGGCGCCCAGCGGAGCAGCAGACGGCGGACGGGTTGTTTTTGGTCGGTATGCAAATCAATCACTCGCTTTACGGAAATGGATAATGTCTTGCGTGCAAGGCAAAGACAAAAAACAGGGAAAACCGGAAAATTCTCCGCGGATGCGTTGTCATCCGCGGAGAATCTGCCGAAAGAATGTAGGAACGGAAGAAAGAGGGAAAAATTACTTGGTGGTGATGGTCAGCGTGCCATTCGATACCGTGCCCTTGATGCCCAGCGTGGACAGCAGGCTTGCCGGGACATAGTAGTTGCCGTTTACGTCGGTAGCGGCCGTAGTCACGGTCTTGCCGTTTACCTGCATGGGCAGGGTTTGCTTGACACCGGTCGCCTCGGCAACCGGAGCGAGGGCTGCGGTGTCGTAGCGCTCACCGGTGATGACGATGACACCGTTCTTCCACTCGACGTTAAACTGGGCAGCCGTGCCATTTACTGCGGTGGCGAGGTCGCGCAGACGGTAGTAGGTCTCGCCGCCAACCGAAGCGGTTGCAACCTCCTTCGCTGTGCCGTCTACGGTGACCGCTGCGGCCTGCTCATCGGTCTTTTTGATGGTGAAGGCGTTGTCGATCTTTTCCACCGCGCCGGTATCGGTGATCTGGTAGGTGTCAATCGAGAAGGTGTCGGCCGTCAGGTTGATGACCGAGTAGCTCGGCAGCCAGTTCTGGCTGCGCTCGGCAACGCAATCCTGCTGGGAAGCGATCAGCTCATAGAACTTGGAACCCGAAGCGGAGTTTGCGGTCATGTACAGGATGCCCTGCGGGTTGGTGACCGTGTTGCCTTCGACATCTTCGATGGTGTAGCACTCTTTGTCGGCCTGGAACGCATCGTGCTTAGCCTGACCGGCTTCCTCCTCGGGGTAGAGCGGGATCTGCTCATCGGTCTGCGTGTTGTACGCATTGTCCCAGTCGTAGTCCGAGCCGTCCTCGTTGAGGCGGAATTCGTAGGTGCCGTGGGTTTGGCCGTCGCCGTAGAGCAGCTTGGTGCGGCTGTAGGTGTGGTCGTGGCCCTGCAGGACAACGTCGATGTCGTACTCGTCAAAAATCGGGGTGAGCTGGGTGCGCAGGATCATGCCGTCGGTGTCCGAGTGGTCAAGGCCGGAGCCGTAGATGTCCTGATGGATGGTGACGATGCGGAATTTGGCGTCCGGGTCGGAGGCCACGGCTTTTTGGATGGTCTTTTCATGCTCGGCCACATTGTAGTTGTTGGTATTGAGCACGATGAACAGGCCGGAGCCGTAAGAATAATAGTAGTCGCCGCCCGCCTCGGTTTCACCGTAGCCGGTCTGGTTCGGGTTGTAGAAGTGGTACTGGTAGTCCGCGTTGAGCGAGTCATGGTTGCCGATCGTGGTGGCAACTGGCAGACTGGTCAGCGCGCTGGCGGAAAGGTAACCCGCATACTCCTCTTCCTTGGGCTTGCTGGTCTTGTTGATCTGGTCGCCCGCGGAGATTACGAAATCGAGTCCCGGATTCTGCTCGAGCGCAATATCCAGTGTGCGGTCCCAAGCAAAGCTGTCGTTGCGTGCGGCGGTGTTGGCTGCGCCGCTGTCCGCGGCAAGTGCTTCTCCGTTCTGCGTCTGCCCCTTGGAAGCGCCGATCTGCGGGTCGCCGACGTACAGGATTTGCGCGCTTTCAAAGTCGCCGGTCTGGTAGGTCTTGACCTCGGTCTGCACGCCGTTCTTTTCCACCGTGTAGTAGTAGGTGGTGTTGGCCTTAAGGCCGGTTACTGTGACGTGATTGTAGGAATATGCCGTGCCGTCGGTCAGGCTGGTGTCCACGGCGGCAGAAGTGCCGGTGAACCCAGCAAGGTTGTTTTTGTCCGTGCCGAAGTGTACGGCCGGCGTTGCGCTCTTGCCACTCTCATTCTTGCTGTACCAGGCGAAGTTCAGCTGGGTCTCGTCCGCGCCGGGCGTCATGGAAACCTGCGTGTAGTCGGTGGCAATGGTATTCCACGCTTCGGTCCATGCCTGCCAGCCCGCAGCACCGGTGACGCTCGAATCGTTATAGTCCGCCGCGGAAGCGAACGGGTAGGCGCCGAGCAGCAATGTGCTGGTCAGGATGCCTGCCAATACTCTTTTTGTCTGCATTCGTGATTACTCCCTTTTTTGCATGTAATTGCAGGGTATGAATTGATTCTCCCTGTGTCCAAAAGCGAGTATAGCACCGGAAAATATCCATCTCAACCACTCTTGCCAAAGCTTATCCTACATTTTAACTGCCTTTAACGATGAGGGAAATTTGTTGTTTTTCGCATCCATTTTTTACCCAAACACATGGTTAGGCTTTGCTTTCCGCAGGCATGCGCACGGCGAAATGCATGGTCGAGCTGAAAGGCGACGCGCGGCAGATAGCCTGCGTCCTCAAGCAGCGTAAACAGCGGGAAAAAGATGGCCATAGGGGGCAGCATGACCGAGATAACGGTCGCCAGCACGCGCCACAGGCCGTCAACCAGCAGCGAAACGGCAAACGGCGGCAGACCGAGTGTGGACAGGAAGGTGGCAAACGGTGTACTCAGGCCGAGTAGGTGTTCGCCCAGCCATTCGCTCGGGACATTGGCACCGAACAGGGTGATGTAAAACACAAGTGCAAGCAAGAGTAGCATGAGCGGCAGTCCGAACCGGCGGCTGAGCAGGATGCGGTCGATGCACCGGTCGCGCGCATCTGCGTCCGCGGGGACCTGCACGCAGGTCAGGGCGATTTCCTCGGCGCGCAGTGCCGCCGCAGCGGTTAGCAAATCATCCAGTTGTTGGGCGGATAGCCCTTCGGGTGGATGCTCGTTGAGCGCGGCGAGCGCCTCCGCCCGCGAAAGACCGGATGCGTGTACCGCATTTTCGATTTCAACGGGGTAGCGGATGGAAGCAGGGTGGGGGACGGTTTCACCGTTTAATATGCGGCACACGGCCTGTGTCAGTGAGGGGAGACCGTGTCCGCGCCGTGCAGCACACGGCACAACCGGTACACCCAACTCGCGCTCAAGCGCAGGAACATTGATGCGAATACGCTTTTTGCGCGCTTCATCCATCAGATTGAGGCATACCACCACATTAGGGATGACCTCAAGCACTTGCAAAATCAGAATGAGGTTGCGCTCCAGACAGGTCGCGTCCGCAACCAGAACGGCAGCGTCCGCTTCGCCACCTGAGAGAAAATCTCGCGCGACACGCTCCTCTGCCGAGCGGGGGCGCAGCGAATAGGTGCCCGGCAGGTCAACCAGCGTCATCTCGCGGCCACCGCAGTGCATTGTGCCGCGTGCGCCTGATACCGTCTTGCCGCTCCAGTTGCCGGTGTGCTGGCGCGCGCCAGTCAGCGCATTAAACACGGTGGATTTGCCGACATTGGGGTTGCCCATCAGCGCCACGACCGGGGTTCGATCCGACTCCATCAAGTGTCCACCCCGATTTCGATTTGCGCGGCGTCATCCGCTCGCAGTGCGATGATCGCGCCGCGGATGCGGTAAGCCGTTGGGTCGCCCGCTGCGGCACGTTGGATGCAGGATACCCGCGTGCCTGCCACCAGCCCAAGGTCCTGCAGGCGGCGACGCATGCCGCCAGACAGATGCAGCGCATGCACGCGTGCCCTTGAACCTTCGGGCAGGTCGGACAGCGGGGAAAAGATTTCGTGGTCCATGCAATCATTCCCAGTTTGAAAAATTTCGGCCGCACTTTCCGCGGAGGAAGGCGGTCATTGCATCCTATGCGGCGGGCGCGCAGCGTGCTATACTGGGAAACGACAAAAATTTCTCCGTCGTGCTGTAACGAATGGTGGAGTGACTGGTCTTATCTGTGAGAAAAGGAGGTGGACGTGTGCAGGACTTTGAGCAGGTGTACCGGATGTATTTCACCGACGTGTACCGGTATGTATTGTCGCTGTGCCGAAACGAGGGAATAGCCGAAGAGGTCACGCAGCAGGCGTTTTTCAAGGCGCTGCAGGCGATCGGCGGCTTCCGGGGCGAATGTCGCCTGTACGTTTGGCTGTGCCAGATCGCTAAAAATGAGTATTATACTTGGCTGCACAAAAACCGCGGCGGCGAGCCAGTGGAGGATCGCATCGAGGATCTCGAGCACAGGTTCCTGCGCCGGGAGACGGCGTTTGCCGTCCACAAGGCGCTGCACGCGCTGCCCGAGCCATACAAAGAGGTGTTTTCGCTGCGGCTGTTGGGCGAGCTGCCGTTTGCGCAGATTGGGCAGCTGTTTGACAAAACCGAAAGTTGGGCGCGGGTGACCTATCACCGTGCGAGAATGAAACTGAAGGAGGAATTGCAGGATGAAGCTGAGTTGTAATGTGATCCGTGATCTGCTGCCGCTCTATCGGGACGGCGTGTGTACGGACGAGACATGCGCACTGGTCGAAGCGCATCTAGCAGACTGCGCGCCTTGCCGCGCGGAGTTGGCGGCGCTGGATGCACCGCTTGGACAGACGGAGGAGGAGCAGTGCGAGGTGCGTACGCTGGACAGCGTGGCAAAAACGTGGCGGCGCGGCAAGCTGCGGGCGTTTCTCAAAGGCTGTGCAGTCACCGCGCTGCTGTGCGCCGTGCTGCTCGGCCTGTTCGCAGCTTTGGTCGGTTGGCACGGTGCGGTGCCGTATGACCTGTCGCAGATGCAGGTATACGACCAGTGTGTGCTGCCAGACGGACGCATCGCCTACCGGCTGGACTATCCGGGCGATCGCTACATGGAATACCGCTTTGCGGAGGGGGAAAATGGGGAGAAATACAAAATCCCCTGTCACTCGGTTACTGGACTGGGTGAGCCGGACGGCCGTGACTGGCAGAGCGGCGATTGGCATATTTACGACTGGGAGGAAGAAAACGTCTTCCGTGTGAAAAATGGTGCGCAGCCGACGACCGCCTACTATTGGGGGGAGGGGGACAATGCGGTGTTGATTTGGCAGCAGGGCATGGATTTGCCCCGTGCGACCGACGCACAGCTGGCCGAGATCGCCGCGCGTTTTGGTATAGCGGATACACGGTGCTCGCCCGCTGCGGAGGCAGCAGCGGCTGCGGGTGTCGCTGTGACAGATTATCCGACTCCTGACGAGTTGTTGGGCTATATCCCGTATTACCTCGACCAAAATTACCCTGGTTGGCGGGAGAAATAATTCCCGCGCCGTAAACACCAAAACCGGAACCTTCGGGTTCCGGTTTTGGTGTTATTCCGCACTCGACAGCATCAGCTTGATGCGGTTTTCCTGATTGATTTTGGATGCGCCGGGGTCATAGTCGACCGCGACGATGTTCGCCTGCGGGTAGACCTCGCGGATTCTGCGGATCATGCCCTTGCCCGCGATGTGATTGGGCAGGCAGCCGAAGGGCTGGGTGCAGACAATGTTGGTTACGCCTTCGCTGATGAGCTCGACCATTTCGGCCGGCAGCAGCCAGCCCTCGCCCATCTTGACGCCCTCGCCGATGATGGCGTGCGACTTTTTGCGCACCTCGTCAAACGGCATCGGGGGACGGAAGTTGCCGTCCTTTTTCATCAGCTTGATGATATCCGCCTGTTTGCCCAGCAGGAACTGATAGACGAATTTGTAAATGGCGGCACGCTTGGCCGAACGGCCATACAGGTTATGGTCGATAACCGAGTTGTAGATGGAATACAGGCAGAAATCGACCAGACCCGGCAGAACCGGCTCACAGCCTTCCGAAAGCAGAAACTCCTCCAGTTGGTTGTTGCCGAGCGGGGAGAATTTGACGTAAATCTCGCCCACGATGCCGACCATCTTCTTTTTCTGCGTCTTGTCCAGACGCAGCTTGCCGAACGCAGTCAGCACATACTGGTACAGGTGTTTGACCTCACTGTAACGCACCATGCGGTCGCCCGTAAAGCGGGCAGTGACCGCGTTCATGCAGATTTCGATGGCTTTTTCGGTCGAGCCGGGTACGACTTCATATGGACGGCACTGGTTGGCCACCAGCATAATCAAATCGCCGATAAGCAGCGCGTAAGCAATTTGGATAAGCATGGTCTTGGTCAGCTTGAAGCCGGGGTTGGCATCCTCTTCCAGACCGGCAAAGTTGAGCGAAATGACCGGAATAAAGCCATAGCCGTTCTTTTCCAGCGCCTTGCGCATCAGATGGATGTAGTTGGAAGCGCGGCAGCCGCCGCCGGTCTGCGGCAGGATGAGCGCAATCTTGTGGATGTCGTATTTGCCGGACTCGATGGCGTCCAGCAGCTGGCCGATAACCAGCAGCGCGGGGTAACAGGTGTCGTTGTGCACGTTGCGCAGGCCCTGTTCCGCGATGTTCGGCCCGAACGTGTTGAGCAGTTCCATGTTATAGCCGAAGTTTTTCATCAGGCGGCACATCAGGCCGAGCTGCACGGGCAGCATATTGGGCACCAGAATGGTGTAATCCTTGCGCATTTCTTCCGTAAACTGCGCGTATTCATAGGTTTTAGGCGTCGTGTTGTTGCTTTGCAAGTTTTCTGCCCTCCTCTACGGCGGCCAGCATACTGCGGATACGGATTTTTGCCGCACCGAGGTTGCTGATCTCGTCAATCTTGAGCTGTGTATAGAGTTTTCCGCCATTTTCGCAAATGGCGCGCATTTCGTCGGTGGTGATAGCATCGATGCCGCAGCCAAAGGATACCAGCTGAATCAGCTGCGCGTTTTCCTTTTTGGTGACGTATTTCGCCGCGCCGTACATGCGCGAATGATAAGTCCACTGGTTGAGGACATGCACCTGCGGCGCTTCGGTCAACTGCCAGACCGCGTCCTCGGACACGATGACCAGTCCGAACGAGGCGATCAGCTGGTCGATGCCGTGGTTAATCTCCGGGTCGACATGGTACGGACGGCCCGCGATAACCGCGATGTCCAGCCCGTGTGTGTCGGCATAAGCGATGGCCTTCTGGCCCTCCGTGCGGATTTGCGCGTAATAGTCGGCCAACTCCTGATAGGCGGCATCGGCTGCCGCGAGCACCTGCTTTTTCTTGAGCTGCGGGTATTTGCCGCAGAAATATTTTGCCGCGTGCTGTCCGAACCGCTTGGGATCAGCCAGCTCAAAATACGGCATCATAAAGTCGAAATCGGCAAGCGCCGCAACATTGGCCTTCAAAAGTTCGGGGTAGTACGCTACGACCGGGCAGTTATAGCAGTTGGTCGCGCGGCCCTCGTCCAGATTGTAGGTCATGCACGGATAGAAAATCGCGTCCACGCCCTTTTCCAGCAGATTTTCAATATGGCCGTGCATCAGCTTTGCCGGGTAGCATACCGTGTCCGACGGAATGGAGTGCTGTCCCTTCATGTACATATCGCGGGTGGACACGTCGCTCAGCACGGTTTCAAAGCCGAGCGAACGCAGGAAAGTCGTCCAGAACGGCAGCAGTTCATAGTAATTGAGACCGAACGGCAGACCAATCGTAGCGAGCGGCGCGGGATTGCCGGACGGTTCGCCGTAGCTGCGGAGTTTATCCAGCTTCCATTTATACAGGTTGGGCAGCTCGGTCTTTTTCACACCGCCGAGCGGACGCTCACAGCGGTTGCCCGAGATGAAACGGCGGCCGCCGCCGAAATCGTTGATAGTCAGATTGCAGTGGTTTTCGCACAGACCGCAGCGCGCGGTGCGCACGGTGTGTTCAAAACCGGCAAGCACGTCAGTACCGATGAGCGAGGTCTGTTCCGGGCGGTTGTCCTTGGCGTGCAGCGCTGCGCCGTATGCGCCCATCAGGCCGGCAATTGCCGGACGGGTGACATCGCGGCCGATTTCCTGCTCGAACGAGCGCAGAATGGCGTCGTTTAAGAACGTGCCGCCCTGCACGACAATGTGCTGGCCGAGGTCATCCGGCGAGTGCGCGCGGATAACTTTATACAGTGCGTTTTTGACGACCGAAACCGACAGGCCGGCCGAAATCGCGTCGATGCCTGCGCCGTCCTTCTGCGCCTGCTTGACCGAGGAGTTCATGAATACCGTGCAGCGCGAGCCGAGGTCAATCGGATGCTGGGCAAACAGACCGAGCTTGCAGAATTCCTCGATAGAGTAGCCCATCGAGCGGGCAAAGGTCTCGATGAACGAGCCGCAGCCCGACGAGCAGGCCTCGTTAAGCGAGATGTTATCGATGCACTTGTTGCGGATTTTGAAGCACTTGATATCCTGTCCGCCGATGTCGATGATGAAATCAACGTCCGGGCAGAAGTGGCGCGCCGCGCGGAAGTGCGCGACCGTTTCGACCAGACCGAAATCCACGCCGAAGGCGTTCTGGATGAGCGCTTCGCCGTAGCCCGTGACCGCGCTGGAAACGATATGTACGCGGTCCCCACACAGCTCATACAGCTGGGTGAGCTGCTCACGGATAACGTCCGCCGGGTTGCCCTTATTGGATTGGTAGTGGTGGTACAGGATTTGATGGTCCTCGCCAATCAGCACCAGCTTGGTTGTGGTTGAGCCGCAGTCGATACCGAGATAGGCGTCGCCTTCGTACATCGTAACGTTTTGCGTCATGACGTCGTGTACGCCGTGGCGGTGTTTGAATTCTTCGTACTGCGCTTCATTTTCAAACAGCGGCGGCAGATAGTTTGCCACCACCGGCGCGCCGGCCGCGTGCTCAAGCGCGTCGAGCAGCGACGAGACGGTATAGGTTTTCTGTGTGTCGCCCGCGTATTCCGCCGCGCCCGCTGCAATCGCATAGGGGGCAAGGTCGGGGAAGTGCGCATGCGCGTCATCCAGACCGAGCGTTTCCTGAAAACGGTGCTGCAAGCCCTTAAAGAAGAACAGCGGCCCGCCCAGGAACAGTACGTCACCCTTGATTTCTCGGCCCTGCGCCAGACCTGCGACCGTCTGATTGACGACCGCCTGGAAGATGGACGCGGCAACGTCCTCTTTACGCGCGCCTTCATTGAGCAGCGGCTGGACATCCGACTTGGCGAATACACCGCAGCGGGATGCGATGGTGTAGATGCGCTCCGCGCCTTGCGCGAGCTGGTCCAGCTCGGCCGGGGTTACATCCAGCAGCACAGCCATCTGGTCGATAAACGCGCCGGTGCCGCCCGCGCAGGAGCCGTTCATGCGCTCCTCCAGCTGGCCGGACAGGAACACAATTTTGGCGTCCTCACCGCCCAGCTCTATAACCACATCCGCCTGCGGCACATGCACGCCGACCGCCTTGCGCGTGGCAAAAACCTCTTGCACAAAGTCGATGTCGGCAGCCTTGGCGACGCCCAGGCCTGCCGAACCGGTGATGGCGCAGCGCAGCGTGGTGTCTTCCCCAATCAGCGCGCGCGCATTCCGCACCAGTTCAACCGCTTTTTCGCGTACCTTGGAAAAGTGGCGCTCATAATGCTTGTGGATGATCTCTCCATCGCGCACAACAACGATTTTGACTGTCGTTGAGCCGATATCGATTCCTACATTTACGTTCATATATCCTTATTCTCTCCCATGATAAAAACAATGCGTCCGGAGGACGCATGGTGGATGCCAGTAAGAACATATCAAAAAGCCGCACAGACCGGCTGGCGGCAAGGCACATTCCTACATATTTAATATAACGGTGTACAAAGAAAATGTCAATCCGCATACAATATCCGAATTTGCTGAATTTTTCCCTTGACAAATATTCTGTTTTTATATAAAATAAACCGCGTAAGTGAATATACGACCTTATCCAGAGCGGTGGAGGGAACGGCCCAATGAAACCCGGCAACCTGCGCAAAACCATGCGTAAGGTGCCAAATCCGGCGTAGAAAGACGAAAGATGAGGGGGCAAAACGGTTTTTTCGCTCCCTGACGGGAGCGTTTTTTGTTGTGTCCCGGCGTACCAGAAAGGAAGGAATTATATTATGGCACATCATTTTTTCACCTCGGAATCCGTAACGGAGGGACATCCGGACAAAATCTGTGACCAGATCTCGGATGCGATCCTTAACGAAATCTTAACGAATGATCCGTATGCGCGCGTTGCCTGCGAGACGACCTGCACCACCGGTATGGTACAGGTGATGGGCGAAATCTCGACCACCTGCTATGTGGACATCCCTAAGGTCGTGCGCGACACCATTCGGGAAATCGGCTATGACCGTGCCAAGTACGGCTTTGACTGCGACACTTGCGCGGTGTTGACCGCAATTGATGAGCAGTCCGCCGATATCGCGTTGGGCGTAGACAACTCGCTCGAGCGCAAGGAAGGCGCATCGGACGCCGACCTCGCCATCGGCGCGGGCGATCAGGGCATGATGTTCGGCTATGCGTGCGACGAAACGCCCGAACTGATGCCGCTGCCCATCTCCCTGGCGCACAAGCTGGCAAAGCGCCTGACCGAAGTGCGTAAGAATGGCATGTTTGATTATCTGCGTCCGGACGGCAAAAGTCAGGTGACGATTGAGTATGATGACGACAATCTCCCAGTGCGTGTGGATACGGTTGTGTTGTCCACTCAGCACAGCCCGGAGGTTTCGCTCCAGCAGATTCGCAAGGATATGATTGAGCAGGTTGTCAAGGCGGTCATTCCGTCCCATTTGCTTGACGAGAACACCAAGTATTTCATCAACCCGACCGGCCGCTTTGTCATTGGCGGTCCGCAGGGCGATTCGGGTCTGACTGGTCGTAAGATTATCGTCGATACCTACGGCGGCATCGGCCGTCACGGCGGCGGCGCGTTCTCGGGTAAGGACCCGACCAAGGTGGATCGCTCGGCGGCGTATGCAGCACGTTGGGTGGCCAAGAATATCGTTGCGGCGGGACTGGCCAAGCGCTGTGAGCTTCAGCTGGCCTATGCCATCGGTGTAGCCGAGCCGGTTTCCATCATGGTCGAGACTTTCGGCACCGGCACTGTGGACGAAGGCAAGCTGGCCGAAGCGGTACGCAAGGTGTTTGACCTGCGTCCGGCGGCAATTATCGAAACGCTTGACCTGCGCAAGCCGATTTATAAGCAGCTTGCCGCTTACGGCCATATGGGCCGCGAGGAGCTGGGCGTTAAGTGGGAGAATACCGACAAGGTAGAGGAACTCAAGGCCGCGCTCGCGTAAGCGCACGGTAAAGGAACTTGCGGGAGGCGGCAAAGCATGACGGAGGAAGAAAAAATTTTTGCGGGCAGGCTGTTTGACGCGCGCACCAAGGAACTGCGCGACATCAAGCATAAGGCGCACATCCTGTGTCAGAAATTCAATGCGATGGACGAATACGACCCCGCGCGGCTGCCCATTGTGCGTGAGTTCATCGGGCAGATCGGTGAGAAATACTATTTTCAAGGGCCGATTCAGTTTAATTATGGCTCTCATACCTTTATCGGAGAGAATTTCTTCTGCAATTTCAACCTGACCGTCATGGACGATGCGCGCATCTTTATCGGGGATAACGTGATGTTCGGCCCAAATGTGTCACTCATGGCGACCGATCATCCGCTCATTGCGTCCGAGCGCACCAGCATGCGCTATCCGGACGGGCATGTTTCCATGTCCGAGTTTGCCAAGGACATCCACATCGGCAGCAACGTCTGGCTTGCGGCGAATGTTGTGGTGCTGGGCGGTGTAACCATCGGAGATGGCGCGGTTATTGGCGCGGGCAGTGTAGTGACGCGGGATATTCCTGCGGGATACCTCGCAGTCGGCGTGCCGTGCCGCCCGCTGCGGCAAATTACGGAAGCGGACTCCAAGATGGATCTGCTTTGAACGAAAAATATAGAAAAGTCCTGCCGGGATTCTGAACTGCACCCCATTTGTTAGACAGTATGATATACTGGATAACAAGTGGGGTGCTTTATTATGCCAAAAGGAATACCAAACAAACGCTACACACCAGAATTCAAGAAGAT